>JAQVBQ010000037.1 GCA_028690215.1 Bacteroidales bacterium
TCCTTCTTGCTCCGCTTGTCAAAGGACGTAAAGGCCATTATAAAGAGTTGTTCGAGCAACTCATCAGAAAGGGCTATAGTCAGGTAAGGATAGACGGGGTTGTACATGAGCTTGCAAAGGTGAAGCCTTTGGACAGATATAAGGGACACTTTATAGAACTTGTTGTAGACAAGCTCGTTCCAAAGGAGGGAGACGAGAAGAGAATAAGAGATTCAGTAATAACTGCCCTCAACTCCGGAAAAGGATCCCTTGCCGTTCAGGAGGCAGACGCTACGGAAATAAGGCACTTCAGCAAAAACCTCATGTGCCCGGTTACGGGCATCTCGTATCCAGAACCCGCCCCGCATACATTCTCTTTCAACTCTCCTCAGGGGGCATGTCCTCACTGCAAGGGTCTAGGGGTGATAGCAAAGGCGGATATGAGCAAGATAATCCCCAATGACAACATTTCAATAGCGAAAGGCGGCATCGTACCTCTCGGGCCAATGAGAGAGAACATGCTTTTTGCACAGCTTGAGGGAATAGCCAGAAAGTATGAATTCTCGCTGCACTCTCCTATAGGAGAGATTCCCGAAGATGCACTCAACACAATACTTTATGGCTCCGATGAGCTCTTCAGGGTGGCAAAGGGAACATCCTACGCAAATATGATGACCTTTCCGGGGGTCATATCAAAAATAGAGCAGAATGACAGCGACAGTGACGACCTTCTTGAGAGAAAAGAGAGGTTTGTAGAGGAGGGGCCGTGTCCTGAGTGTAAGGGTACGAGACTGAAAGAGGAGACACTCTGCTTCAAGATAGACGGGCTGAACATAGCTCAGGTCTCGGCACTGGATATAGACCAGCTTGCCGGGTGGGTCTCATCGTTGCAGGAGAAACTGACCGGAAGGGCGGCACTGATTGCTCGTGATATCATGAAGGAGTTACAATCCCGTATCGGATTCCTCATTGACGTTGGCCTTGAATATCTCTCACTCGACAGGTCAACAAAGTCCCTCAGCGGAGGAGAGAGCCAGAGAATCAGGCTGGCCACACAGATCGGCTCAAAGTTGGTAAATGTTTTGTATATACTGGATGAACCGAGCATCGGGCTGCATCAGAGAGACAACATCAAGCTGATTGACTCACTGAAGCGACTCAGAGACGAGGGTAATTCCCTGATGGTTGTGGAGCATGACCAGGAGATGATCATGAGTGCAGACTATCTTGTCGATCTGGGCCCCGGAGCAGGAGAGAGAGGAGGACGTGTGCTCTTCTCGGGCTCTCCGGAGGAGATTTATACAATGAGTCCTGAGCAGATTATAGAGAGTAAAAGTCTCAGCCTTGAATATCTGAAGGGAATGAGGCGGATTGAAGTACCTGTGTCAAGAAGAGAGGGAAACGGGAAATTCATAGAGCTCATAGGGGCAACGGGAAATAATCTTAAAAATGTAGATATAAAAATCCCCCTCGGAGCGCTTGTGGGGATAAGCGGGGTTAGCGGAAGCGGCAAGTCCTCATTGATTAACGAGACACTGATGCCGATACTGAGCAACAAAATAAACAGGTCTCTTTACAATATATTGCCCTACAAAGAGATACGCGGCATCGAAAACATTGATAAAATAGTGGAGGTTGACCAGTCACCTATTGGACGAAGTCCCAGAAGCAACCCTGCAACATATACAAATCTCTTTCTGGAGATAAGGAAGCTATTTGCTCAGACACCCGATGCAAAGACCAGAGGTTTCAAGATCGGCCGTTTCTCCTTCAATGTAAAAGGGGGGCGTTGTGAAGAGTGTAAGGGGGCAGGACTTCAGGTGATAGAGATGAATTTCCTTCCGGCAGTTCATGTTCATTGCAGAGTCTGCAATGGTAAGAGGTACCAGCCGGACACACTTGCCGTCAGATATAAGGGGCTCTCTATAAACGACGTTCTTGAGATGCCTATTTCACAAGCTGTCGAGTTTTTTGAGCACATACCGTCGATGATACATAAGCTCAAGGCCCTGGAGGATGTCGGTCTCGGATATGTCAGACTTGGACAGGCATCTACAACTCTCAGCGGAGGGGAGAGCCAACGTGTGAAACTTGCGGCAGAACTTTCAAAGAGAGCTACCGGGTCAACAATTTATATTCTTGATGAACCTACTACAGGTCTCCACTTTGAGGATGTAAGGGTTCTGATGGGTGTTTTGCAGAAACTTGTCGATCAGGGAAATACCGTGCTTATAATTGAGCATAATCTGGACGTGCTCAGACTTTGCGACTATATATTCGACATGGGGCCGGAGGGTGGCCGCAATGGTGGCAGAATTGTTGCACAGGGAACACCTGAGGAGCTGAGTTCTGATCCACACTCAGTCACCGGATCATATATCAATTTATAAAGGAGAATTATCATGGTAGAGATCTATTGCGAAAATACTAAGAAGAGCATTCAGTGCGAGCCGGGTACAACGCTCAGCCAGCTGCTTAAGAAAACAGAGATAAAAGGAAAATGGCCGTTTTTGGCAGCCATTGTCGACAATCAGCTCAAGGAGCTCTCATTCCCTGTTTATATGCCGCATCAGGTCAGATTTATAGACTATACCGACCGTGACGGACAGAGATGCTACAGCCGTTCTCTGATTTTTGTCCTTCAACGGGCTATTGCAAAGCTCTATCCTCAATACTCCCTTATTGTTGATTACAACATGCAAAACGGCATGTATTGTGAGTTGAGGGAACTAGAGCAGGAGGAGGGTGAATCTCCAAAGGTCGTTTCCCTTTCTGAGGATGAGATAGATAAGATAAGAGAAACTATGCAGGAGCTCATAAATGCCGACCTGCCATTTACAAGAGAAAAAGTACATACCGAAGAGGCAGTAAAGCTATTCCGTAACAACCATAGGGAGGAGAAGGCAGTACTCCACGAGTCGAGAGGGAAGTTCTTTACCACCGTATATTATCTTGACGGATATGCCGACCACTTTTACGGACCTTTGGCAGAGAGCACCGGTGTGCTCAGGACATTTGTCTTTGAATCATTCAGCAGGGGTTTCCTTTTAAATATTCCGACCATCACATCGCCTTACGAAATCAAAAAGAGCCCATATCAATACAAACTGTTTGATGTATTCAAAGAGCACTCAGAGTGGTGTTCGATACTTGGTGTAAGAGGGGTAGGGAACCTTAACAACACAATTCTGGACAATAAATCCAGAGATATGATCCAAATTGCAGAGGGGCTCCACGAGCGCAAATATGCTGCAATAGCAGACCAGATATATCAGAGAAGGGGAGATGTCAAACTGGTTCTTATAGCAGGGCCGTCAAGCAGCGGAAAGACAACCACATCAAAGAGAGTTGCACTTCAGTGTAAGGTTTTGGGATTGAATCCTATAATCATTGAGATGGACAACTATTTTGTTGACCGAGAGAAGACACCGAGAGATGAGCACGGCCATTACGATTTTGAAAGTTTCCATGCGCTGGATGTTGAGTTTCTCAGCCTTCAGATGAACCAACTCTTTAACGGAGAGACAATCGTCCTTCCCAAGTTCAACTTTGCAGAGGGGAAAAGGATTATAAACGGAGATACCTTGAAAATGGGGGAGAAAGATATATTGATCATGGAGGGGATTCATGCCCTGAATCCGGCTTTGACAAAGGGAATCAATCCGGATAAATATTTCAGGATATATGCATCGGCTTTGACATCTCTTTCATTGGACGAAAACAACAACATCTCAACCTCCGACAACCGTCTTATAAGGAGAATTGTCCGGGACGGGAATTACAGGGGAGTTTCACCGGAGGAGACCATTCTAAGGTGGCCGAGTGTAAGGAGGGGTGAGATTAAAAACATATTCCCGTATCAGGAAAACGCCGATGTAATGTTTAACTCGGCTCTGATATATGAACTGCCCGTTCTTAAGTATTATGCTGAACCCCTTCTGAGAAGAATCCACCCGAACTCTCCAGCCTCAACAGAGAGCATAAGGTTGCTCAAATTTCTCTCATATATCCAGGGGATGCAGCCTTGCGAGATATCACTGATACCGCCAACTTCCGTTATAAGGGAGTTCATCGGCGGCAGCAGTTTCAAGTATTAATTCTTTATCTGATCCAGTTTTCAGGATTTTGTTTGACAGTCCCTTTCCAAAGTTGGAAGTGGATAATAGACTCGTTGTCTGAAACGGTCAAAGAGCCCAGAGCATCTCCTGTCTTGACTTTCTGGCCACTCTTGACATATATTTTTTCCAGTTTTGTGTAGAATGTGAAATAGTCTCCGTGCTGTACCAAAATACACTGATTATAACCCGGCATCATAAGCACCTGTTTTACCACTCCGTCAAATACACACAGGACCTCTGCACCGGCATCTGTAGAAATGTTTACTCCATTGTTAAAAGGAAGCTTGACATTTTTGAAGACAGGGTGATTGTGTTGTCCGAACTGTTCTACTATAGCACCTCTCTTTACCGGCCATGGTAACTTGCCTCTATTGTTGCCGAACTCCTCTGAGAGGGCAATATCAACGGCGGTTGCCTTATAGTCCGGACGCTCCTTCTCTTTTACGGCAGCTGTAAGAATTCGTTCAATCTCCCTATTCAGCTTCTCTACCTCTCTTCTTTTTACATTGAGTTGCTGAACCATCTCCTTCTCCTTTTTAGAAAGTTGAGAGATAACCTGTCTTGCCTTGCTCTCATCGGTTGAGAGTCTCTTCACTTCAAGCTCTTTTTTAGCCTGATTTGTAAGAGAGTTGCTCTTTATTTTTGCCAACTGGTATTTCTCCTCGGCAATTTTGACACTCTTGCCTCTTATATCATCTGCCATCTCTTTGAGAGCGGAGGTGTAGTCCTTTATATAACTCCATCTTCGGTATCCCTGTTCAATATTCTTACTTGCAAGCACATACATCAGCCAGACTGTCTGGTCTCTGTTTTTATATGCGTTATAAACCAATTCAGAATAGGATCTCTTGAGAGATTCAAGGCTTCTGTCCAGTTCTGCTATCTGCTGCTCCTTTTTTGAAACCTCATTGTCAATATTCTTAATCTCATTTTCAATCTCTTTTAGCAACCTCTTCCTGTTGGAAATCTTTCTCTGAATATAGTTCAGCTCCTTTGTGTTTGATTGCTTTCTGGATTTTGTCGCTGCCAATTGTTTGTCGAGATAGGAGATCTCCTCCTCAATCTTCTGTTTTCTTGCTGTCTGCTCGCTGACATTCTGAGAAAAAAGAAGAGTGGATAAAAAGAGAGAGAGAATCAGTACAGCAAATTTTCTCATTTTCTTTTACCCTCCTTGATTTGCTTTACCTTATCGGCTATTCCGAGAGACGGGTCAATCTTGTCTGCCTGTTCCCAGTATCTGAAAGCCAGATCATGCTCGTTGAGCTTATAAAGAATCTCTGCATAGTGGTCAAGAATCGCGGCACTCTCATTCCCTCCGTACACCAGGGCGTGTTTAATTATGGCTTTTGCCTCAAGATCTTTCCCCATAAGATGGAGAATCCATGCAAATGTGTCAAGATATGTGGGATTGTCAGGTTCTGAATCCACAGTTTTCTTACTCATCTTATATGCCTTGTCAAGTTGTTTGCCCTCAAGACTGAGGTAGTAGGCATAATTGTTCAGCACCGGATTGTATGTCGGAGCCTTGCTGATGGTTTTCCTGTAATATTTATATGCATCCTTGCTATTACCGGCCTGATAGCTCAAGTCACCGAGAACAGATAGTGCCCGGACCTCCATCGCACTATCGCCTTTAGCTATATACAAAACATTTTTAAATACACTTATCGCCTCGGGAATCATATCTTTCTGAACATATGCAAGACCTTTGATTTCTAAAAGCCCCGGATCATAGGCAAACATCAGCGGATACTTCTCAATGTGAGAGATAATCTTATCCCAATCCTCCGTGAAATACAGTAATGAGAGGTACTCACGATGTGCGGCACGGGACTCTCCGAAATATTCAAGATTCCCCTCCAATGCCTTTGAAGCCTCTTCTGCACGCCCTGTCTGAGCCATATATCTTGCATAAAGATAGGTCGAGCTACTGTCGCCCGGATGGGCATAGTACATATTGCTCACCAGTGTGTCAACCTGGGGGAGGAACATCTCAACAAACCTATGATTGGAAATTATCTGTGAGAGATAGTCAACCTTCATCTCAGCCGTTACAACCGGATTTGCCATAATAGGAATCATGCTTCTGAAATATGGCCCGAAACGGCTCTTTATCCTGTGAAGCTCAGCCTGACCGAATATTGCCGGCACATAAGAGGGTTCTATGGATATTGCTTTTGAATAGTATTCCATGGCGAGAGAATCATTCTGGACTGAAGTGTAATAATCTCCAAGAATTGTTGCAGTCCTCGGTGTGCCGTTTTCCTTGTCAAAATCGGTAAGATATCTGATCGCCTCATCTTTTTTATTCTGGAAGATAAAGAGATTGTATCTTGTAAGGCAAGATGCCTCGCTTTTGCCTGAATATTTCTCAATGTCCTCAAGGACGCCAAGTGCCTGGTCAAGCTTTTTCTCCTTGATATAGATATCAATAAGCCCGTCATATAGTTCAACCTGCTGCGGGTTTCCCTTTCGTAAAGACTCATATATCTTAATTGCATCCTCGCTTTGTTCATTGTTAATATACAAAGATGCAAGCTGCGTCCTGTACCATGTATTTGCGGGGTCGAGCCTTACAGCCCTCTCCATCATCACCAGGGCACTGTCAGGTTTGTTTTTCGATGAATAAATATTGCTCAGATAGTAGTAGACTGCGTCATTCCTGCTACCTTTACGGGCAAGAGATGAGAATATTGACAGAGCTTTGTCTGTGCTTCCGACATTGTACTCTTTCAATCCTTCCATATAAACTCCCTCCTCTCCTGCTATCTTCTCCTGAGCCGAAGCAGAGAGTGCACCGGATAAAAGAAGGATTACAGATATAGAAAAAGCCCCTGTGATGTGTCTGAAATTTATAACATTGCTCATTTTACATCAAATAATTTGTGTTTATTGCAAAGATAGTGTTTTAATAAATTTTTATTTGCTGTGCAACGAATTATTACTATTTTGCATCTTATAATTGCGAGTGAATGAACGCCACTTCGAAGGATTTTACTGATGAGACAGAGTTGCTTGATGGCTGCGTAAGGCAGGACAGAAAAGCACAGAAGGTCCTCTATGAGAAATACGCGCCCAGGATGCTCACTCTTTGTACAAGATATGTAGGGAACAAAGAGCGTGCTTGGGATACCCTTCACGATGGCTTTATTACGGTGTTTGACAAGATTGGCAGCTATAACAGTACCGGTTCATTTGAGGGGTGGATGAGGAGAATATTTGTAAACACAGCCTTAATGTCGTTAAGAAAGGCCGATGTACTCAAATTTACAGAGGAGCTGGTCGTTGTTGAGAGAGAGGTTACCAGTGAGCACACAGCCCTGGATAACATCTCATCAAAAGAGCTGCTCAGGCTGATAGCTACTATGCCTGCCGGGTTCCGGACTGTCTTCAACATGTATGTGATTGAGGGATATTCACATCAGGAGATAGCGAAGGAGATGGATATTTCCGAAGGCAGTTCAAGGTCGCAGCTAAGCCGGGCAAGGATCTGGCTGCAAGAGAGGTTAAAAGAGAGATATTAATTATGCAGAATATTGATTTTGATAAGAAGGTAAAGGAGATGATGGAATCGCATCATGAGATTCCTCCATTTGACTCCTGGGAAAAGATCAGTTCTGCTCTCGACAGAAAAAGAGCAAGAGTGGTCTACTTCAGAAGAGGTATATATGCCGTTTCTGCAGTTGCCGCATCATTGTTGCTTCTCTTATTCATAGGACGTGATCTTCCTGAACAGACAGTCAAGATGCCGGCCACACCGCTCCTTTCAGAAAAAAGCCTGCCTAAAGTCGAAAATGTTGACATAGTAGGCGAAACAGCCATCAAAGAGGAAGCGACCACGAAAATACGGACAATCAAACGGACACATCAGAATATTGCCGAGGCAGTTATCACACCGGAACAACTGAAACAAACTGAACAATCGAAACAACCGGAACAGCAGGTACAACCTCAAAAAGCCGAGGAAAAGCCGGCCAAAAAACCTGTTCAGGTAAACAAGCAACCAAATGACAACAGTCCGTACGAAGATTATAACTTCGAACCTGAGAAGGAGAAAATGAGCTTCAGAGATTGGTTGGGAGAGAGAAAATACAAATATGCACTCTCCACAAACCTCTCATCATCTTTATATAAGAAATCGATAAATCTCATATCTGTCTCTCTCGGCTATCAGAACGACTTCATCCCTTCGAGCCTAAAAGAGTCAGTTCAGAGCCAATACGTTTCCGACAGGCGCTATGCAATGCCGGTCTCTTTCGGTCTTCAACTCCAGACAGATATCGATAAAAAATTCTCAGTCGGCATAGGGTTGATTTATACACTTCTGGCCTCAAACTATCAGGAGATTTCGCAAAGCTACAGCAGAGACATCAATCAGGCCCTCCACTATATCGGCATACCTTTCAACGGTTACTACAATCTCTTTGAGAACAATTCGATAAAAGTGTATGTTACAGCAGGAGCGATGCTTGAGAAGGGTGTTGTCGCATCATACAGGGAAAACACAGACGGAGTCAAGAAGTACTATTCAGAATCGATTCCGGGTGTACAGTTCTCAGCAGGCGGTGGTCTCGGCCTTGAGTGGAAACTCAACAAAGATTTCGGAATCTACTTAGATCCATCAATGACATACTATTTCAAAGGAAAACAACCGTCAAGCATAAGAACGGCTCAACCTTTGCAGTACAGATTCGAGATGGGTATGAGATTTGAAATCTGATGGATTTATTAGCAATTGTAATACTTAATTGGAACGGAAGGACTTTCCTTGAACGTTTCCTTCCACTTGTAGAATCCCGCTCAAAGAGGGATGATACTATCATTGTGGTTGCCGATAATGGTTCCACAGACTCTTCTGTCGCTTATCTCAGGGAGCATCATCCGGAGGTGAGGATTCTAGAATTTGACAAAAACTATGGTTTTACAGGAGGATACAACAAAGCTCTTGCCCAGGTGGATGCAGAGTATTTTCTGTTGTTGAATTCTGATATAGAGGTTACTGAGGGGTGGCTTGACCCCTTGTTGGAACACATGCAGAATAACAGACAAACAGGAATATGCATGCCGAAAATTCGTTCTGCATACAATCACTCCATGTTCGAATATGCAGGTGCCGCCGGTGGTTTTATTGATTATCTGGGCTACCCTTTCTGCAGGGGCAGGGTTTTGTCCAACATTGAGGAGGACAAGGGGCAGTATGATGACAGCATAGAGATATTCTGGGCATCAGGGGCGGCGATGATGATACGATCGTCACTCTACAGAGAGCTTGGAGGGCTGGATGAAAGGTTCTTTGCACACATGGAGGAGATAGATCTATGTTGGAGGGCAAAGCTTTTGGGAAATCAGGTATGGGTAATACCACAATCAGTAGTCTATCATGTAGGAGGGGGAACACTGCCAAACAACTCACCTCATAAACTCTACCTCAATTTCAGGAATAACCTGATAATGTTATTCAAAAACCTGCCTTTGGCAACTCTCACACCGGTCATAGTTATAAGAATGATAATGGACGGAGCGGCTGCAGCAGTATATCTTTTCCAGTTCCGTTTCAGTTATCTGAAATCGGTATTCAAGGCACACATGGACTTCTGGAGAATACTCCCAACACTGGAAAGGAGCAAGGTTAAAGTCAAAGGAGTAAAATCCGGCAGAACAAGAGTTTCAGGAGTCTATAAGGGAAGCATTGTACTACGGTTCTTTCTCTCGCTAAAAAAACTCACATACTTCACAATCGGAGCCGACATATCATAGTGCCTCCACTACCTTCTCAACACAAGTGCCTCTGGATCCTTTTACAAGGACAGTATGCTCTTTCAACGGATTTGAGAGCAGATAATCCTTAAGTTCTGCAGAGGTATCAAAGAAGTGAGCTTTTGACATTATGTCGCTGAATGAGCGGGCTGCCTCTCTGTACTCTTTTCCCACGAAGAACAGAATATCGGCATTTATACTGCTTATAACCTCCAGAATTCCCTTGTGCTCATTCTGAGACTCCTCACCAAGTTCAAGCATATCTCCCAGAACCATGGCAGAAAGCCTCTTCTCCATCACCTCAAAGTTGCCCAGGGCAGCCCGCATACTTGTCGGATTGGCATTATAGGCATCTATTATAATCTTGTTGTACTTGCCGTTAACAAGTTGAGATCGGTTATTTGTAGGTATATAGCTGCGGATAGCCTCATATGAGGCATTGGCATCTATAAAGAAGAGCTTTCCGATAGCAAGAGCTGCCATTACATTATCTGCATTATAGGACCCTACAAGTTGGGTCTCAATCACCTCTCCAGATTCAAGCATGATTCTCATATAAGGATTGTCAGATGTAACAGGCAACAGTGAGGCATCCTCGTACGTCATGCCATAAGGAATACTATTGATCGGTTCTCTCTCTTCAATCATGGAACAGAGATTTGGGTTGCCTATATTATAAACGACAGTACCGTCATTCTTTTTCAGATAGTCATATAGCTCTCCCTTAGTCCTGACAACCCCTTCAAAAGATCCGAAACCCAGAAGGTGAGCCTTTCCTACATTTGTAACTATACCATAATCAGGCTCGCAAATTGACACCAGAGTGGCAATCTCCCCGGGGGCACTTGCCCCCATCTCGACAACTCCTATCTGTGTATTCTCGTCCATTTTCAGCAGAGTCAGAGGTACACCTATATGGTTATTCAGATTCCCCTGGGTAAAGCTTGTGCGATACTCAGCCATAAGCACTCTGCTGATAAGCTCTTTGGTGGTTGTCTTTCCGTTGGTCCCGGTGATACCTATAATCGGCAGTCCCAGTTCGCGTCTGTGATGTCTTGCAAGTTGCTGAAGTGTTGTGAGCACATCATCCACGAGAATCAGCCTCTCATCCGAAGGGAGCGAGGAGTCATCGACCACAGCATAAGAGGCACCGCTTTCCACCGCTTTCAGTGCAAACAGATTACCGTCAAAAGTCTCTCCCTTAAGGGCAAAGAAAAGCGAGCCGGGTTGGATAGCCCTGCTGTCTGTACAGACTCCGCTGCTCTGCCTGAATATTTTATATAATTGTTCTATGCTCATTTTCAATATATTAATGTTTTCCAGTAGAACCAAAACCACCCTCACCTCTCTCTGAACCTGCAAGTTGGTCTGTCTCGACCCACTCTACTCTCTCATACTTTGCCACAACCATCTGAGCGATTCGTTCACCCGGATTAAGAACAAAATCCTGATCTGAAAGGTTGACTAAAATTATCTTTATCTCACCTCTGTAATCTGCATCAATTGTCCCGGGGCTATTTACAATGCTTATTCCGTGCTTGGCCGCAAGACCGCTTCTTGGCCTGATCTGCGCCTCATAGCCATGGGGGAGTTCTATGAACACACCTGTCGGGACCATTGCTCTTTTCAACGGCTGAAGCGTGATACTCTCAGTGATGTTTGCCCGCATATCCATCCCGGCTGAATGTTCGGTTGCATATGAGGGTAATTCAAAGGGGGAGGTGTTTATAATTTTAACTTCCATATAGATATCTTTTCAATTTTTAGGTAATATACTATGTATGAGAATATCAGGGCTGTATGAATTCCATATTTTAATATGATATTCATCGGAGGGAGAATCAGAGTGATGCCGTATATAATCAGACCAACCACTATAAATCCGAAGACCTTGCCCCATCTGTAAGGAATCGGATAATACTTATTGCCAAGCCATATACTGATCAACATCATGACTGTATAGCTGGCAAGATGTCCCCAGGCTGCTGCATGGTATGAATAGAGAGGCATCAGGAAGATATTCAGCAGAAGAGTGACAATCAGTCCTGCGGCAGTGATCAATATTCCGTAATTGGTCTTTCCTGAAAGTTTGTACCACATAGAGACGTTGAAGTTCATACCGAGAATCACATATGCCATGACCATAATTGGAACAATCTCTATGCCTTTACGGAAATCTTTTCCCAGAATCAATCCGATTATTCCCATATATAGCATGAGCCCGAGAAAAATCAGCATTGAAAATGCTGTGAAGTGCTCCATCACATCTGCGTACTGCTTTTTCTTCACATCCTCGGATTCTCCTTTTGAAAAGAAGAAAGGCTCTGCGGCAAAACGGAACATCTGAATGAACAGCATCATAAGCGTTGCGAGCTTAGCTCCCGCTTGAAAGACTCCCAGCTCAGACGACCATACAGTTCCCTCCGGCGAGAAGAACTGGAACATAGGTCTGTCAATGAAATCATTGAGTACTCCCGGCAATCCTGCAATCATTAACGGCAAAGAATAGAGCATCATCTGTTTCCATAAAGGTCCATTGAGCTTTAGTCGTATTTTCAATATGTCCGGCAGCATGATAATCAGCAGGACTATGCAACTCAAAAAGATTGCAAGTATTATATAAGAGAAGTCCGGTGTCGGTGATATGAATTGAAGGAGAAAACTTCCCGGATGCTTTGCCAGATAGGATGGCACAATGAAGAATAGTATGAGATTGAAAGCAGTCTCCGAGAGTATCTTGATTGTCTTTAACAAGGCAAATTTGAATGCCTTGTGGAGGAACCTGAGTTTGGCGAACAGTATGGCTGTGAAGTTGTCTATAGCCAGAATTGCTCCTACATATACTATAACATCCCGGAATCTCTCATTTCCAATAAGCCTGGAGATCTGTTCCGAGCCGAGGGACAGCCCCAGTAACAGTATTACCGAGAGTATGCCGACAGTCATAAGCGCATTTGAGAAGACCTCATTCGGCTTGTCATGTTTATTGGCATATCTGAAGCATCCGGTTTCAAGACCCAGTGTGAATACAACCTGCAGAATCGCTATATAGGCAAGCACATATGTAGCCAGTCCATATTCGGAGGTAGTTAGCACACGGGTGTATATCGGAACAAATACAAAATTGATAAATCTTGCCAGTATTGAGCTCATGCCGTACACTACAGTCTCACCGGCAAGTTGTTTCAGGGGATTTTTACTCATAGCTAATAAGCCAACGCTTTAGGTTTAAATATCAGGAACCCTATATTCAGTTGAGGGAACCATTTAATGTCAGACTTGTCGTAATATGAGGCAGACAAAGTCACGGGTCCGAAAGGAGATTGCCATACACCGGCAATTTCTGCAGAAAAATTACCACTCGGAAAGATTTCAGAGAAGAGTGTAGATCCGTCAGTTGTCTTCTCCAGGAGTTTATATGGCTGAAAATAGGCGCCCATCAAATGAACTGAGAGACTCTTCGTAAACCGGTATATCGGCATGACAGCCAAACCGACAAATGATTGTGATCTGTTGCTGCTCCGAAGCAAGGTTTTACTATGCGGTGTAGGCTGGAATGCCGGCAGGTATAATAGACTTGAGATCCTGTCACCCATTGCAGTCCTGTTTGATATTGTAACATCGGCTATCCATCCGAGTGTAAATTTCTTTGTAATAGGAGTGTAAGATTCAAAATAGTTCCTGAAGCTGATGGAGTTGTGTACCTTATTGGAAATAGGAAGAGCATCCAGAGATGTGCTGCCTGGTTGGTAATCCTCCTTCAAATGGGTAAACCTCAGGGACATCTTGTATGTACTTCCCTCCGTCGGATAGATTCGGTTGTTTGTTGTGTTCTTCTCAATATAAAATGAAGGAGAAAAATAGGAGAGATTTGTCTCGTCTGCTATGTCGTATGAGGTAAAGCGATCTGTCTGGTAATATTCATAAACATTTTTTCCGACAGTCAGGGATAGTTTGGCCAGAAGGTTTTCATACAGATTGATAGGAGTGGCAATACTTGCTGTTGCAAATATCTCTCCCTCCTGCACGTTGCTGGTAGGAACCCTGTTCGAGAAAAAATTTGTCTGGGTACCACCGAAGTAGTCAAAACGGTGAGTGACGAGCTGAACCTCATAAAAGGCAAAAGGTCTTATTGAGAAGTCCTGACGGAAATAACCGCTGAAACCGGAGTAGAACCTTCCGAGATTTATGTCTGCTGCAGCTTTCCACGGCTTATTCGAGAACTTTCTGTATTCCAGCCCCAGATACCCCTGGTTCAGGGATGATGAGGAGATATTGCCTCCGATTGCAATTTTAATAGGAGGAGCTTCAGAGACCTGAAGGTGTACATTATACACAGAGTCCTTCCCCAATTTAGCCACAGGAAAGAAATTCTTGACATTGCCACTGGCGATTACCCTGTAATAACCTCTCTTAAGCTGTTCGAAATCAAAATATCTGGTTCTGTTTTCCCTGAAGGTCTTGTCTATAAAATTCTTGGATGAAAATCTTAATGTGTCTTTAATGATAACCTTCTCAAAATTCAACGGAGTACATCTGGCCCTGAAACCAAGCCTTTTCTGAAGAAGCTCCTCGTCGCTTCGTCTTTGTCTGACATTCTTTTTTATTTCAGGCATAAGCTTCATCATGTTGAAATATCCGGTCTGTACAAGCTGATCTATTTTGTCGAAATCCAGAAGGCCTACATCGGCAAATCTCATATCGAGAAGAATTCCCTTCTCTTCAGGAATATTGTAATCGGTCTCCACCATGAGCATTGTCTCTATCTGAGAGACAATATCGTCAGGCTTAGGTGTAGTGGCAAACTGAGATGCGCATTTCACTCCGATCATATAATCTGGGTTGAAATCCTTGATCATAATATCCCAGGGAAAGTTATTGTACAATCCGCCGTCAAAGTAGAGGACAGAGTCAATCACGATAGGCTGAAAAAAGAGTGGGAAGGTCATAGAGGCTCTCACTGCAGAGCCAAGATCCCCTTTCCTGAATGAGACCGGGGCCTTGCGTGCAACATCAGATGCAACACACCTATATGGTACCATGAGTTTGTCAAAATCATAACCTGCAGCTGCTGCCGGCGAAGCAAAGAGTTGCATCACAGCAAGGTCCATCGGATATGGAGCAACAATACTTGATGGTAGATTCAGAGAAAGTTTCTTCTCGCCGCTGAGATTTGCAGTAACCTTAAACATTTCAGGGGTTGCATCTCTTCTGTACATATATGTTGCAAAAAGAGGCTCCTGCTCTCCATTGTACCATGATTCGAACTGCTTTGACTTAAACAGTTGAATCATCTCGTCGGGCGTGAGCCCTATCGAGTACAAAGCCCCGACAATCGCCCCCATTGAAGTACCGGTTATATAATCTATTGGTATGTTGTTCTCCTCCAGAGCTTTGATGGCACCGACATGAGAGAGACCCTTAGCCCCGCCACCACTCAGCACAAGGCCGACACCCTGTGCATTCAGTTGCAGGACAGATACAACAAATAAAAACAGTATGGCAATTTTTTTGATTTGCATATTTTTTCCAATTGAGGTACTTTTGTCAGGAAATACAAAGGTATAAAAATTCACATAATAATATCTTGACAAACAATGAAATCAAACATCATCAATTTATTAATAATCACATCTTTGGTGCTTTTTTCCTGCAAGGGAAACAAAGGAAACCAACAGCAAGATGACCAATTACAAAAAAAGGATTCAGTAAAGATGGCAACAACACTAGCATTCGATCCGGCAACACTTGGAGAGGAGCCGGTATTTGACATAAACACAAATGTCGGTACAATCAGGATTAAACTATATAAGGAGACCCCAAAGCACAGGGATAATTTCGTGAAACTAGCATCTGAGAGATTCTATGACAATATTCTGTTCCACAGGGTTATAAACGGTTTTATGATTCAGGCAGGTGATCCGCTTACCAAGGATACCGTAAACGCTGCCAGGTTTGGCACAGGCGGACCGGGATATACCATTCAGGCTGAGATTAACCCTAAATTCAAACACAAAAAGGGAGCACTGGCAGCTGCGCGCAGAGGCGATGCCGGCAATCCCAACAGAGAGTCATCAGGATCACAGTTCTATCTTGTACAGGTTGCAGCTTCCTGCAGCCAGCTGGACGGACAGTACACAATATTTGGTGAGACAATCAGCGGAATAAACATTATTGATCAGATTGCTACCATGCCAACTGACAGAAATGACAGACCGGTATCTGATGTGAAGATTATAAGCGTAATACCAGTAGTGGACGGCAAACAGGTTACAGTAGCAAAAGCTCCTACACCTGTAGTTGATGCAAACGGAAATCCGGTTTCTCAGGAACAACAGAATAAACCTCAACAGGCGAAGAAATAATCAGAGCTTGTGCTCAGACATCATATCCCTCATCCGTTTAGCCATATTAGAGGCAAAGACAAAGTTGTTAAGATCTTTGTTATCGGATGAGAGGATATTGTTTTTATCCCCCTCCCATACAAGATGTCCTTTATGGATAAAACCAACCTGGTCTCCAATCTCCATGACTGAGTTCATGTCATGAGTATTGACTATGGTGGTGATATTGTACTCCTTTGTTATCTCGTAAATCAGCTGGTCTATCAGGATTGCCGTTGTCGGATCAAGTCCTGAGTTGGGCTCGTCACAGAAAAGATATTTCGGATTCAAGGCAATAGCCCTGGCAATACCGACACGTTTCTGCATACCCCCGCTTATCTCGTTGGGGTATAATTTATTTACATTTATAAGGTTTACCCTCTTCAGACAAAAGTTGACTCTTTCAAGCTTCTCCTCACGGCTCCACTGAGTGAAAAAATTCATAGGAAACATAACGTTTTCCTCAACAGTGGCAAAATCGAACAAAGCACCTCCCTGAAAAAGCATGCCTATCTCTTTGCGTATCTCTTTCTTTTTATTGAAATCCAGTTTATTGTACAAAGTGTCATTGTACCATACCTCACCTTCATCAGGCTCATGCAGTCCTACAATTGATTTCAGAAGGACAGTCTTGCCGGAGCCGCTGGCGCCTATTATCAGAGAGCAATTTCCGGGTTTAAAATCGATTGAGATATTATTCAGGACATTCAGGTCGCCGAACTTTTTTGATAGATTGACTGTGCGGATCATACCTGTATTAGTTTAGCATAAGTTGTGTAATTATCAGGTTGGCAACAAGAATCGATACACTGCTGACAACAATGGCTTTTGTGCTTGATTTGCCCACTCCGAGAGATCCTCCCGATGCGTAATATCCGTAAAATGCCGATACACTGGTGATTATAAAGCTGAATATGGCCATCTTGACCATACTGTAAAATATGTAGTACCCTCTGAATGCATATTGCAGTCCGGTTGTATAATCGCTGAAGGTAACCACACCTGTAATAATGACAATCAATCCACCCCCGACAAGGCCAAGCATGAAGCTCATAAGCATCAGCAAAGGGTTGAAAAGCGAAGTGGCTGCAAGTTTGGGAAGAATAAGATAGCTTGAGGAGTTGATCCCCATCATCTCCATTGCATCGATTTGCTCTGTAATCCTCATACTGCCAATTTCGGAAGATATATTGGATCCCACCTTTCCGGCAAGAATAAGAGCAATCATAGTAGAGCAGAACTCGAGCACAAGGCTCTCCCTTGCCATATAGCCGACATACATTTTCGGTATAAAGGGGTTTTCGATATTGTATGCTGTCTGGATAACTATTACCCCGCCAATAAAGATTGAGATGACGGCAACTATAGGAATCGAATCCAGCACTAGCCTCTCAGCATCAATGAAAAATTGTTTCCAGAAAATCCTGGCCTTTTCAGGCCGGCTGAAAACCATCTTCATCAGAAGTATATATTTTCCTATAAGTTCAAGGGCTGCTTTCATTTTTTATATCTTATCGTTTGCATCGTGACAAATGTACTCAATTTTGACTATATTCGCGCCTAATTTGTAACGTCACAGGAATTTTGAATCTTTTATATAACCTATCGCTACAGTTCCTCTATGCCTCTATGACGCTGTTAGGCAGGGTGAACCATAAGGCACATCTCTTTACTTCCGGCAGGAAGGGGCTGATTGATAAGATCCGCTCTGAGATTGACCATTCATCAGATATTGTTTGGGTTCATTGTGCGTCTGTAGGTGAATTTGAGCAGGGGAGGCCTTTGATTGAGCAATACAAAAGTGAGAATCCTGACAAAAAGATTTTGCTGACCTTTTTTTCACCTTCAGGTTACGAATTGAGAAAAAATTACAGCAAGGCTGACTGGGTTTACTATTTGCCTATTGATGTGAGGAGGAATGCAGTTGCATTTCTGGACACGGTTCAACCATCTATGGCTCTTTTCATAAAGTATGAGTACTGGTTTAACTACCTGTTTGAGCTTAAACGCCGGAACATACCAACTTATGTAGTTTCGGCAATTTTTATGCCCGGTCAGAGATTCTTCAGCTGGTACGGAACGATTTTCAGAAAGATGCTCAGATGCTTTTCCCACATCTTTGTACAGGACGAATTGTCCAAGAAACTTCTCGGAGGCATCGGGATAGAAAATGTTACAGTGAGCGGAGATACACGTTTTGACAGAGTACAGGCTGTAGCCGCAGCAGGACATGATATACCGCAGATTAAAATATTTGCCGAAGGCCATTCATGTTGGGTTGCAGGCAGCACGTGGCCGGTTGATGAAAAGATTATTTCTGCGACACTGAGTAAAATGCCCTCAAACAAACTTGTTATTGCGCCACACGAGGTTGACAAGAAGCATATAGAGAATCTTCTGGAGCTTTTTCAAGGTTACAAGGTTGTGAGATATACGGAGGTGGCAGATCAGGTTATGAATGCAGAACAGATTTCCAGACTTGAGGCTGCAGACATAATGATCATAGACACCATCGGAATTCTATCATCTGTATACAGATACAGCGAATTTGCATATATAGGCGGAGGTTTCGGCACAGGTATACACAACATTCTCGAGGCAGCCACATACGGAGTTCCTGTAATTTTCGGCCCTAAACATACTCGCTTCAAAGAGGCTGTTGATCTGGTCGAGAAAGGCGGTGCTAAAAGCATCACAAACCAGGAAGAGTTTGAAATGTGGTGCAGTCGCTACCTTAACGACTCAATTCTTCGTAAGGATAACGGGCACATCTGTCTGGATTATATTTCTAATAATATTGGTGCTACTAGAAGGGTTCTGGACGGTATTTACCGCATGAATGCCCAAAAATAGTGCAATGCTGTCTCAGGGCTGTCCATCCCCAGTCACATTGAAGTCATAAGCCTTAAAGACGCTGGTTTTTCTTAACGTGATTTGATTTCGTGTTTTTCCGGGGCTCCGAAACTCCTCCCTCCGGTCGTCAGACATTCTCGCCCTTTTTCGGAAAAACACTCATAAAATCACTAAAAAACCAAGGTCTTTTTCGGCCTTATGTCTTCTATCGCTCCTTACTTCCCTGCCCTCCGGCTGAAATGCCCTGATCCAGTATTTTTCCACTAATTTGTCAGCGGCTTCATAAAATCACTAAAAAACCAAGGTCTTTTGCAACTTTATGTCTGCAAACGCTCATCTATTCATGTTCAATAGAAAATATAATTTAGACCAATATATTTCTTCTATTTAAGGTTCACAACTACCACCACACTATTTCC
>JAQVBQ010000117.1 GCA_028690215.1 Bacteroidales bacterium
TTGCGCCGGTCGCCGACAGGTATTGCTACCCTCGCTGCCCCTCGACTTGCATGTGTTAAGCCTGCCGCTAGCGTTCATCCTGAGCCAGGATCAAACTCTTCATTGTAAAAATTTTTTCTAAACTTTTAGCTTGTCCCTACTCCGATTCATTCCTCAAAATTGAATCAACGCTCTACTCTTTATTGTACTTTATTGTTGTACTTGTCTTCCAATTCTTTCAAAGATCGTTTCCCCTTATTCCCGCTGCCCTAGGGCTCGTTCGTTTGGGGGAGTGCAAAGGTAAACATTATCTCTTCCAATCCAAAAATATTTCAAAATATTTTGCAAGAATTTGGTTACCCGGGGCGCAACTCCCTTTGCATCTGCCAAATAATTTTCGGGTTATTTTTAGAACCCGTCACTAACCTAAACTCTACTTGGAAGAGAGTTTCTCTGTCAACAATGGTATTATCTGATTTGCGTTACCCACAATACCCAGATCCGCACATTGGAATATAGGTGCATCCTTGTCTTTATTGATTGCAATGATATAATCTGACTCCTCCATTCCGGCCAAATGCTGAATAGCTCCAGAAATACCTATTGCAAAATATAGATCAGGACGAACGGTCTTTCCAGTCTGCCCGACCTGTCTGTCATGAGATATAATACCCGCATCTACCATTGCTCTTGATGAAGATACTTCAGCACCGATGGTCTCTGCGAGCTTTTCCAGCTTTTTGAAACCCTCTGCATCTCCTACACCTCGTCCACCAGAAACCAAAACCTTCGCTTCAGTAATATCAATAAGATTTTTCTCCTCCTTTACACTCTGAAGAACCTTAACCCGGAACTTTGACTTGTCAAAATTGACTGTTAAGTGCTCAATTTCCCCCTTCCGACTATCATTCCTTTCACCTTTCAGCATCACTCCAGGCCTTACTGTAGACATCTGAGGCCTATGCTCCTTGCAGACGATAGTTGCCATTAAATTACCCCCAAAAGCGGGTCTGGTCATCAGAAGATTTCTCTCTTCAGAGATGTCGAGACCTGTGCAGTCTGCAGTCAGACCGGTACCTATACGTGCCGAAAGACGAGGACCAAGATCTCTTCCTATTGTTGTCGCTCCAATCAGGACAATTGCTGGTTTTTTCTCTTTTATAATATGGTCTATAGCCTGAGCGTAAGGTTCTGTGCAGTATACGGCCAGTTCCGGAGAATCCACGCAAATAACGGTATCAGCACCATAAGCAATAAGCTCATTTGACTGAGAAGTGACTCCGTGGCCAAGCAACATGGCATACACCTTTTCGTTTAAAACTGATGCAAGTTCAACAGCTTTAGTAAGGAGTTCGAATGCAACATTCTGAATTACCCCTTCCCGCTGTTCTACGAAGACATAAATATCTTTATATTGTGATTTGTCCATCTCTTACCTCCTTTAAATGATGAATTTCTCCTTTAATTTCTCAACAATAATCTCCACAGCCTTTGTAGGTTCTACTTCGTAAACCTGTCCTGAGCTCTTTGCCCCCTTTGTGAAAGATTTATATACTCTTGTAGGGGATCCTTTAAGTCCTAAATTCTCCTCTTCAATACAGATATAGGTATAACCCCATACTTCAACCTCCTTCTTATAGGCATCCATTATTCCTCCGACTGACATATAACGTGGGTTATTGGCAGAAGAGAGAACGGTGATAAGACACGGCGCGTCCACCTCTACAATCTGGTAACCGTCTTCTGTCGATTTCTTAATGTTAAAAGTTGATGGAGCTGAGTATTTAAGATTCTCAACATAGGTAACCTGCGGAAGATCGAGGTGCTCCGCTATCTGAGGTCCCACCTGTGCAGTATCCCCGTCGATTGCCTGCCTGCCTGTTATAATGAGGTCATAATTTAATCTCTTGAGAGCTCCGGCAAGGGCACGGGATGTTGCAAGGGTATCTGCACCTGCAAATTTTCTATCGGTCAACAATATTGCCCTATCTGCCCCCATTGCAAATGCTTCTCTCAAAATGTCATCAGCATGAGCCGGGCCCATTGTTATAACGGTAATATGAGCACCATATTTATCCTTGAGCTCAAGTGCCACCTCAAGACCACTTTTGTCATCCGGATTCATTATACTTGGCACACCGTCTCTGATCATAGTTCCTGTCTCAGGATTCAGCCTGATCTCTGTTGTGTCGGGAACTTGTTTAATACAAACTACTATATTCATATCCTCTCCTTTATTTTAACAAAGCTGCAGCAATCACCATTCTCTGTACCTCCGAGGTGCCTTCGTAGATTTCTGTAATCTTTGCATCTCTCATCATTCTCTCTACCGGATACTCTCTTGTGTAGCCGTATCCACCATGGAACTGAACAGCCTTCACCGTCATCTCCATTGCTGTCTCAGCTGCAAAAAGTTTTGCTCTGGCAGCATCTGCAGAAAAGTTCTGTTTTTGGTCTTTTTTAAATGCAGCATATCTTACAAGCCAACGTGATGCCTCGATTTTTGTATCGAGATCTGCAAGTTGAAACTGGGTATTTTGGAATTGTCCCAATTGTCTTCCGAACTGCTTCCTCTCCTTGACATATTTTACTGTCTCATCCATAGCGCCCTGGGCAATTCCCAAAGCCTGAGCGGCAATTCCAATACGTCCTCCGTCGAGGGTCTTCATGGCTATCCCAAATCCTCCACCAAGTTTACCTATCAGGTTTTCTTTAGGTATCCTGCAATTCTCAAATATGAGTTCACTAGTGGCAGAACCTCTGATACCAAGTTTCTTCTCTTTTTTACCTATAGTAAATCCCGGAGTTCCACTCTCGACTATAAATGCAGAAATTCCCTTAGTCCCAAGAGATCTGTCTGTCATAGCCATTATTATATAGACATGTGCATATCCGGCATTTGTAATAAAGATCTTACTGCCGTTCAAAACATAATCATCTCCGTCAGGAATTGCTGTTGTTTGCTGAGCAGAAGCGTCAGTACCCGCGTTTGGCTCTGTAAGGCCGAAAGCCCCGATCCACTCTCCAGAACACAATTTTGGAAGGTATTTAGTTTTTTGCTCTTCTGTGCCGAATTCATAAATTGGTGCAGCGCAAAGAGATGTATGGGCAGAGACTATTACTCCTGTAGTTCCGCATACTCTTGAAAGTTCCTCTACGGCCATTGAATAGAGGATATTATCCCCACCGGCTCCTCCATACTCTGAAGGAAAGGGAATACCCATAATACCCAACTTCGCCATTTTCTTAACCGTCTCCTCAGGGAAACGTTCATTTTCATCTACTTCTGCAGCTATAGGTTTTACCTCTTTCTCGGCAAACTCCCTTATCATCTGCAAAAACAGGACTTGCTCTTTTGTTAATGAAAAATCCATGTTTATATATATTTTTAATACATCTGCAAACCTGTAGAATACCTTTTTAATAAATGGTATAAAAAATAAAGAACTTCAGAGTGCAAAGTTAGCAAGAAAAAGAGAAGTGATGTTGTGATTTGAAATAATATTATTATGATTTGTTACTACAATTTTATGATTTGTAATTATATTATTTCTATTTATAAGTTAAATAATGAAAATAGAAAGCAAAAAGCGATAATGAATTATAAGATATTTCTAAAAAAATTCATCTTTTGATAAGTTTTTCTAAAAATAGTTTTCTTCAAAATAATTAGAATTTTTTCTGGCTGCTGTATAATAAAAAAAGTCCGATGATAATTAAATCATCGGACTTTTAAAAGATGGCGGCTACCTACTCTCCCACTTGGTATAGCAGTACCATCGGCGCAAACGGGCTTAACTTCTCTGTTCGGAATGGGAAGAGGTGGATCCCCGTCGCTATAGCCACCTTAAAATGTCTCGCTTTCGCGGTATTTTATGTAAAGAGAGAGACAAGAGATACGCGTATGCTTTCCGCTGGGGACTGCATTGCTGCAGTCCCTGCTCACCTATAAGAAGCCTATCGGGCTATTAGTACTGCTCGGCTTTGACATTACTGCCTTTACACCTACAGCCTATCAACGTGGTAGTCTCCCACGACCCTCAAGGGAAGTCTCATCTTGGGGCTAGCTTCGCG
>JAQVBQ010000038.1 GCA_028690215.1 Bacteroidales bacterium
CCTTGACAGTTACATAGCCAGAGGCGGGAATCTGCTGATTGCAGGAGAACCGGGCAGACAAAGTGTTGTAAATCCAATCCTGGAGAAATTTGGGGTAAAATTAATGGAAGGAACTCTTGTAAGACAGAGCGCCAATTTTGCACCTGATTTTATACAGGCAATACCTACAAAAGAGGGGTCTGATATGATCTATCTTATAGATGATATGAGGGTTGACGGTTATATAACAACTATGCCCGGATGTGCAGGTTTGACATACTCTAAGGACAAAGGTTTCAATGTCACAGAGATGTTTGTTTCAGACACTACAGGAGGTACATGGAGTGAAACCGGTTCAGCCGCTTTACTGGATGACTCGGCTGCAGTTATAAAACCTTCTGCAGGTGATAGCATAATGGTTTCCATTCCAACTGTTCTTGCATTGGACAGGAAGGTCGGAGATAAGACTCAGAAAATAATCATTTCAGGAGATGCAGATTGTATAAGCAACGGAGAGATCAGCATCGGCAGGAAGGATGTTAATGCTGCAAACTATAACTTCATCATGGGGGCATTTTACTGGATGTCAGATGAGGAGGTTCCTATTGATGTTCGCAGGCCGACACCTCCGGACGATAAGATATCTATGGGTGTACCGGGTATTGCAATCACCAGATGGGCTTTGATGGGAGCGTTACCATTGGCGATGCTCATTTTCTATATCCTTATTTGGGTAAGAAGAAAAGGTAGATAGCAAATACCATGATTTTCAGAATAGATAAGCAGACAACGGATGATCTTGGGATCTTCGGCAAGAACAATGACAGGTTTGTATACGGTATTTTTAACAAGACCGTGACCAATGGCGGCTCACAAGTTCTTGAGGAGATGTTCAGATATCCTTTGTCTGAAGATGAAAAAATAAATGAGAGGGGAAAAATAATCCGTTTCTTTCAGGAAAAAGAGATTGCATTTCCTTTTAAAAGTGAGTTGTTTGATCCGGCAGAGTCTTATCTGGCGAATACAGACAACAGAACCAGGCTCTCTGCCTATCAGGATAATCTTGAGAGGAAATTCCGCAGTGCGATAGGCTCGGATACGGAGTACAAACAGATAGCCAAGGGTGTCGCTTCTATTGTGGAGATTATATGTGTGCTTGATAAATTTTTAAAAAACATCCCGGACTCAGGTCCGGGGTGTCCTTATCACACACAGGCCTCTGCAATGCTGGATATAATAAACTCAGATTCATTGAAAGCCTCCCTGCAGGAGAAAAATCCTAATAAGATCACATATGCCAGAACTGCTGAATTTGATCAGACATTCCGCTTCAATTGCAGAGATACTGTAAAACAGCTTCTACAGCTTATTTATCAGCTGGATGTCTATATATCTGTTGCCAGGTGTGCAAGAGACAGAAATTTTGCATACGCTGAGGCTATGCCCGAGGGAGCAGGTGTATTTGAGATTAAGGGGCTCTACCATCCTCTTCTCAAGAATGCTGTTCCGAATTCGATAAAGGTTGATCAGAAAAGTAACATGATATTTCTTACCGGGGCTAATATGGCAGGTAAATCAACTTTTATGAAGAGTTTCGGGATTGCGGTCTATCTGGCCCATATGGGTTTTCCGGTGCCGGCGGAAAGTATGAGGTTCTCTGTGCTAAACGGCATGTTTACAACAATCAACCTGCCTGATAACATCAATAAAGGTTACAGCCATTTTTACGCTGAGGTTGTAAGGGTCAGGAAGGTTGCTGAGAGTATAGGTAATTCAAAAAATCTTCTTGTAATCTTTGATGAGCTTTTCAGAGGTACAAATGTGAAGGATGCTTATGATGCCACTGTTGCTGTAAGTGAGGCTTTTGCCGCAAACAAAAACTGTATATTTATCATCTCGACACACATAATAGAGGCCGGTGAGACCTTGAAGGAGCGATGTGATAACATAAATTTCATAAATCTTCCGACAATTATGGATGGAAATACCCCCAGATATACATACAGGATCGAGAAGGGCATAACATCTGACCGTCATGGTATGATTATCGTCAAAAATGAGGGAATACTTGATATACTTGACAAAAAATGAATAATTTTCAAATAGACAGACAGACCCTCGAAGATCTCAATTTATTGGGTAAGTATAAGAGTAACTCTATTTTCAGTCTGTTTAACCGGACTGTGACAAAAGGAGGCGAGACGGCGTTAGAGCGTATGTTTCTTGATCCTTTGACCGATGCTGTTGAGATTAATGCGAGAAAGAGGATTTTCGATTTTTTTCAAAGAGAGGAGTTCCAATTCCCGGTTGAAAAGGATGAACTTGACACAGCCGAGCAATACCTCACAAACGGAGAGGCCAGATCTTTTGCCGCCTCAATGATGAACAGCTTCAAGAGAAAGGCAATGAAGCTTATTGCAAACGATCAGGAGCTTGAGACGCTTCAGCTTGGAATGAATGCTTCAATTTCACTTTTCATAAAACTCGAGTCTTTCTTTAAAAAGTTCGATTCTATGGAAGAGACATGCCCATATCGTGCTATTGCTTCAAAAGCTCTGGAATTACTTCATGACAAAGGGCTGGCATGGATTTATTCCGCCGGGAGTATGTCTGAATGTGGTACAGCAGCTTTTGCCCGTTACGATTACAGGCTTCGGTATGCTTATGCTTCTCAGATTAATGAAGTGCTAGGATTGCTTTATGAACTGGATCTCTATATTGCAGTGGCAAAGGTTGGACGTGAGAGAGGCTTCTCTTTTGCAGAGGCTGTCGTTCAGGATGAGACAATTATAAATATGTCAGGGCTTTATCATCCTACTGTGCCAAATGCTGTCAGCAATGATGTTTTGATTGACCACGGGTCAAACTTGATTTTCCTTACCGGGGCAAACATGGCGGGAAAGTCTACTTTGATGAAGGCTTTCGGTGTGACTCTCTACCTGGCACATATGGGATTTCCATTACCGGTATCATCTATGCTTTTTACCCCTATAGATGGTATATATACCTCGATAAACGTACCTGACAACCTTAATATGGGTTACAGTCACTTTTATGCTGAAGTGAAGAGAGTAAAAGATGTTGCTCTTGCGGTGAGTTCCGGAAAGAGACTGGCGGTGATTTTTGACGAGCTTTTTAAAGGGACCAATGTGAAAGATGCTTATGATGCAACTGTTGCTGTTACCGAGGCCTTTTCAAAACACAGGAGATGCATTTATATTGTCTCAACGCATATAATGGAAGCCGGAGTAACATTGAGGGAGACGTGTGACAATATGAAGTTTGTCTATTTACCGACTCTTTTACAAGGCAGTACCCCTGTTTATACATACAGGCTCAGCGAGGGTATTTCGGACGACAGACATGGAATGATGATAATCAACAATGAGAGAATCATCGAGACTATCAGAAAAACCACAGAACAGCCCCGAACACAACAAGCCCTATAAGCATGAATCTCCAGGAGTAGCGGAATATCTCCCCGGCTTTCAACCCTGTTATTCCAATCAAAGGCAGTGCCCAGAATGGTTGTAGCATGTTTGTAAGCTGGTCTCCGTATGCAAGAGCCATTACGACTTTTGAGTGACTAACCCCTATTGATGTAGCAACATCAATAAGGAGAGGTCCCTGCACAGCCCATTGGCCTCCCCCGCTCGGGACAAAGAGGTTGACAAGGCATGCGCTGAGAAACGAGAACAGAGGAAGGGTCTGTTGATTGGAGATGCTGACAAACCAGTCGGTCATAACGGCCAGCAAACCTGAATATTGCATTATACCCATTATGCCTGCGTAAAGCGGGAATTGGATAATTATGCCGGATGTGCTGCCAATGGCATTCTCTGTTGCCTTGGAGAGGTCGTTGACTTTTGGAAAAACAATCATCACCAGGGCAAAAAGAATGAGATTAATCTCGTTTAATCCGATACTGCTTCCCGGGTGTATTGCCATACGTATGATAAAGCCTGCAAGCAGCAGAATGCCTGAAATTGATATGAATGTAGGCCTCCACGTTGAGGATTGATTTCCAGAGGCGTCAAAACTATCTGATATCCCTCCGTCAGGAATTTTCATCTTACCTCTTTTTGCAAACCACAAAGTCGCAAGCGGTATTAAAACCAGTATTATTGCTGTAGCTATGAGGTTCATTGATGAGAATGTAGTCTCTGACAACGGTATGATTCCTGTCTTCTCTTCAAGGAAATGTCCTGCACTGGCAACAGAGAGAGGCGCCGAACCGGAAAGCCCTCCGTGCCACACCATCATGCAGACATAAGCGGCTGCACCCATCAGAGGATAATTTATGGGACTCCCGTTCTTTTTCGCCT
The DNA here is from genome assembly GCA_028690215.1 of Bacteroidales bacterium. Lineage (GTDB taxonomy): Bacteria > Bacteroidota > Bacteroidia > Bacteroidales > UBA932 > Bact-08. The sequence continues at coordinate 4,305 of JAQVBQ010000038.1, forward strand.
GAATTGCAATTTTTCTGACCAAAACGGCCCCTAATACAAGCGCGAGTCCCCAGTTGATCAAACCTACAACAACCGCCACAAAAGCTACCGAAACGGCTCCCTGAACCGGCTTGTTGCTCAATAGTGCGAGACCGGATGATAGTCTGTCCACAACAGGGGATAGGGCCAGCATATAACCCAACATCAGAATGAGGACCATCTGCATAGAGAAGGCAAGAAGATCCCAGAAGCCTTGTGTCCAGTATGAAAGGACATCTGCAACACCGGCTATGCCGGATCTTGGGTTAGACCCATATATAAGTGAAAGTATTAGTGTGAGGATTGTAAGACCCAGGGCAAGAATCAACGGGTCCGGGATGGTCAGGCGGAGCGGCTTATTCTGTTTCATTATGATTTTTGCCTTAAAGTTATCTCATTTTCCAAAGAACTTATATATTTAATTATTGTTTTATTTTAAAAAACAAATGGATAAAACCAATAACATATTTGATTCCAGGGCAAGAACCTGGGATATTAATCCTGTTCATCAGGAGCGTTCGGGTGCAATTGCCGCAAAAATGCTTGAAATGATACCTGTAAACAACCGGATGAGAGCACTTGAATATGGTGCCGGTACAGGTATTCTTGGGAGTATGCTTGCGCCTTATTTCAAAGAGATAGTCCTGATGGACAGTTCTAAAGAGATGGTTGAGGTAATGAAGGAGAAAATATCCGCCAATTCAATAGAGAATCTGAATCCGGTAGTGGCTGATCTTGAAAAAGAGGAGTACGTCGGGGAACAATTTGACCTGATTTATTCTCAAATGGTTTTTCATCATATTAATGATGTTGGTTTTCTTTTGGGAAAACTCTATAAAATACTTAAGCCGGGCGGGTATCTGGCAATAGCAGATCTATATAAGGAAGACGGATCCTTTCATGGAGAGGGGTTTTACGGACATAACGGATTTGACGTGGAATTGCTGAAATCAACCCTTGAATCGGGGAATTTCAGGCATACAAAGTCAGAAACCTGCTTCATAATGAAAAAGAGTGTTGATAATCAGGTTCGGGAATTTCCTGTTTTTCTGATGATTGGAAGAAGAGATTTTTAAAGGCAAATTTGACACAGTCGGCAACATCTTCGAAGGATATTTCATAACCCTCTTTTTGCAAGGAAGATACAAAATCTTTGTGACTCCTGCCCTTTCGGTAGTCTGGCTCACGTTTGGGATGGCTGAGATATTTTGATATTAACGATGTGTCTGCATACAAATTAAGGACTGCGTGGTAGAAAAGTTTATCCTTGTTTAGATACATTGACGAACCGAGGATTTTTCTCTCTCCGATTGACAAATCCGAGATTCCCCTTGATTGCAGATTCTCTATACCTAAGGCGGAGAGGCGGCTGATCAGATTTCTGTTTATACTCTTGAAAATATCCTTTGTATTCATTCCTCTCTCAAATCTGATTTTAGCAGAGAAGACCAACATCCCGGGGGAGAGGATTACGGCCTCTCCGCCTGAGGGACGTTGCATGACTGTAACGTTGTCATTTATAATGTCTTCAATAATTAAAGAGCCTGTTGGATTGTTGGCTCTCCCAAGAATAGCATAAACCTTGTCTGGCTGCCATATCCTGAAGGCAAAATCCTCCCGGCTCTCCATTACACTTAAATCCGGAAGGTTGTATCTGTGAACTTTAACTTCCATTATTTATGAATTGCTTTGTCTACGGCCTCAAAGCCCGCCTCCATGAAAATCTCAGAGACGGTAGGGTGGGTGTGAACAGTCTGGGCTATGTCATATACTGTGGATTCGAGCTGCATGTATGCAGCGGCCTCATTTATCATGTCTGTTGCATTCGGGGCAACAATCTGTACACCGAGTACCTCCCCGAGCTTTTTGTCTGATATGAGCCTCAAAAAGCCGTCGGACTGACCTTCGGACATTGCTTTACCATTTGCGGAAAGAGGGAATTCACTGATTTTGTAGTCATATCCCTCATTCTGCGCCTCCTGCTCGGTTAATCCTATCTGTGCCGCTTCAGGTACAGAATACATGTTCATAGGAAGTTTGTGTATATCCAGCTTCTGTCTGATCCCTTTCAGAAGGTTTACAACATGAAGCCCCTGTGCGGATCCTATGTGGGCGAACTGCGAAATGCCATTGACATCACCTACTGCATATATACCCTTCACTGATGTCTCACAATCCTGATCAACGATATAAAAACCGTCACTGACATCTATCTTGATATCGGAACCGATAAGATTGCCTTTTCTGCTTGATGAATTGATAATCAGATCGCACTTAATACTTTTCCCGCCCACCTCAAGTATGCCATCCTTCCACATTCCTGCGGAAGTGTCAACCGGAGTGTTGTAGACAATCTCTATCTTATCCTTTTTCAGGCGACCCTCCATATACTTGCGGATATAATCATCCGCCTTCGGCATTATATGATCTGCCTCAGTTACAAGAGTCACACTCTTCTCCATCATACGGAACAGTTGGGCCAATTCGATTGCCACAGGGGTATTGCCGGTGACAACAATATTATCCGGAATGCTCCTCTGTTTGAAAAGCTCCTTTGGCTCTATAACAAGATTCTCAATACTCTTCTTCAATGGAACCGAGGTTGAACCTGTTGCTATTATTATGTTTTTTGTATCAAGCAAACGGTTCTCGACAAGTACCGAGTTTGCAGATGCTATTCTTGCCTCGCCTTTAATGATTTCGACCCCGTTTTTTTTGAGCAGAAATTCAACCCCTCCCGTGAGTCTCTTTACTATTGTATCCGCTCTCTTGATGGCATTGTCCCAGTTGAACGAGACCCGACCGGTCTCGATACCGTCAATCCCGAATCTTGCCGAGTCTTTTAGTATCCTTTGATAGAGCTTTACACTCTCTATCATCGACTTTGACGGGATACATCCCCAGTTGAGGCACATTCCTCCGATTTTCTCCCTCTCAACGATGGCCGTCTTCATGCCCATCTGACCTGCTCTGATTGCGGCCACATATCCGGCCGGACCTGAGCCAATTATTACTAAATCGTACATATCGTCATTGTTTATCAGTTAAAAAGAAGTGTTACAGGATCTCCAAGATATGCCATGACAGTATTCATGAAACGTGCAGTCTCCCCTCCGTCGGCAATCCTGTGGTCAACGCTGAGTGACAATGGAAGGATTAATCCTATCGCAAGCTCATCACCCTTTACTACAGGCTGCTTTGATATTCTTCCTACTCCGAGAATACCCGCCTCCGGGTAGTTTATCACAGGGACTGCGAATAGTCCGCCTATGTTTCCGTAACTTGTTATGGTAAATGTGCCGCCTTTCATATCCTCCATCGTGAGTTGTCCCAACCTGGCCTTCTCGGAAAGAGCAGCAATTTCTGCAGCTATCTCTCTTACAGACAATATGTCGGCATTCCTGATAACAGGAACTACGAGCCCTTTTTCGGTATCTGTTGCTATTCCTATATTGTAGTACTTTTTATAGATCATTTTTCCACCCTCGAGATCCATCTCAGCATTCAATGATCGGTGTTTTTTTAGTGCCAGAGCAACAGCTTTTACTATGAATGACAGGTAGGTGAGCTTTACACCCTCCTTCTGAAGAGACTCCTTGTATCTGCTCCTTACTCTTTCCAGCTCCGATATTTCAACCTCTTCAAAAAGAGTCATATGAGCCGCATTGTGTTTGCTCTGAGTCATATGTCTGGCAATGCTCTTCCTGATCTGGGAGAGTTGCTCAATCTCAACTGTGTCGTTGCCGGGAGCTTGGGATCTCTCCGGCTTGGCAGGTGGTGCTGCCGAAAAGTTATTCACGTCCTCTTTTGTTATACGGCCTGCTGGTCCGCTGCCCTTGACTCTGTTAATATCTACGCCAAGTTCTTTTGCCAGTGCACGTGCAACGGGTGTGGCAAGAGCTTTCTTTTCAGGTTTAACGGTTTCGGTTTCTTTAACTCCCTCCTTGCTGGCCGAGAGGACTACGCTGTTACCGGCCACTTCGAGTGTGCCGACAACTCCTGCCCCCTCTTCGTTAACTGCCTCAACCTTATTGGCCTCTTCCACTGCGGCTTCACCTGACACACCTGCAATTTCTATCTCCACCAGAGCATCGCCGACATGTATCACCTCTCCGGGTTTGCCGAATTTAGCTGCAATTACTCCATCCTTCGGGGAGGGTATTGCAGTGACAACCTTGTCTGTCTCCATTGTACAGAGAGGATCACCCATTTTAACTGTACTGCCTTTCTCTACATGCCACTCTACGATTGTACCCTCGTCAAGCCCCTCTCCTATGTCCGGAAATTTAAATATATATCTCATGATCTCAATATTTTACAATTCTTTCAATTTCATATAGGATCTTATACGGATCCTGCATATAATGATGTTCACCTCTCGGAAGAGGGACTATAGTATCAAAACCGGATACTCGTGATGGTGGAGCTTCCAGGCTCAGAAACGCCTCTTCTATTGCTATCTGGCTGATTTCTGACCCTACACCGAATGAACGGGGACCCTCTGTAACGGTGATAATTCTTCCTGTTTTCTTCACGGACTTTGCAATTGTCTCCCTGTCAATAGGATATATTGACCGGAGGTCAATCAGCTCAACGCTGATTCCCTGCTCCTTTGCCATCACCATTGCCCTTTGAACCTCCCGTATCATTGCTCCGTATGCAACTACGGTAACGTCACTTCCCTGTGACAAAACACTGGCTTTTCCCAAAGGAATTGTGTACTTGCCGTCGGTAACCTCCTGCTTGATGGCCCGGTAAATTCTCTTCGGTTCCATGAACAGTATAGTGTCGTTGCTCTCAATTGCGGAGATTAGCATACCTTTGGCATCGTGAGGTGTAGATGGTACAACCACTTTCAATCCCGGAATATGTCCGAAAATTGCCTCCATACTCTCACTGTGATGCTCAAGAGCATTAATTCCACCGCCATATGGCATTCTTATAACAATAGGAGTCTCATACTTCCCTCTGGATCTGTTCCTCATTCTGGATGCATGGCTGATTATCTGGTTAAAAGCAGGATAGATAAAGCCGCAGAACTGCATCTCAACGACCGGCCTTAGCCCTGCCACAGCCATTCCTACGGCTGTTCCTACAATGCCGGACTCAGCAAGAGGTGAGTCGAACACTCTTGTTACACCATGCTTTTGCTGAAGACCTTCAGTAACCCTGAATACTCCTCCCTCAACACCGACGTCTTCTCCATATACGATAACATTTTTATCTTCAGTGAGTTTTATATCCAATGCATCGTTTATTGCATTGACCATATTCATTATCTTCATAGCGCTCTTCTACTTTTTTTGATTGTTTAATCTGCTCTCTTTCCATTGAAGAAAGCGGTCATACTGATTTTTCTGCTCCAACAGGTCGTCAGGCATCTCCGAATAGAGATGGTCAAATACATCTTCCTTTTTATACTCGCCGAAGTTCTCTGCTTCGAGGAATTGTCTGTCTACCTCCTCTTTGTACTGTGGCAGAATTTTCTCTTCCTCCTTATCACTCCATGCATCCTTAGAGATAAGATATCCCTTGAGCCTTTTAAGAGGATCACGCTCCTCCCACAAAAGCTCCTCCTCTTTTGTTCTGTATTTTGTAGGATCGTCTGATGTAGTGTGAGCTCCCTTTCTGTAAGTGACAGCCTCAATAAGTACCGGCCCCTCACCTGCGAGGCACAACTTAGAACTCTCCTCAATAGCCCGGTACATAGCAAGAAAGTCATTACCGTCTACCTGCAGACCCTTTACTCCGTAGGCAACAGATTTGACTGCAAGCGATGATGATGCTGTCTGCATCTTTACCGGTGTCGAGATGCCATATTGATTGTTCTGAATAATGAATATAACCGGAACTTTCCACACGCCGGCAAAATTAAGGGCTTCATGAAAGTCTCCTTCTGAGGTTCCCCCATCTCCCACAAATGCAAAGACAACCTTTTTTTCATCTTTGTATTTTATTGCATAGCCAATACCGGCCGCATGGAGAAGCTGAGAGGCAATAGGAACACTTACAGGCAAAACCTGTTCTGCATTCTTGAAATTAGAGCCCTCCTCATATCCCATGTAATAGAGAAATATCTCCTTAAGTGAAACCCCCTTGGCCATCATGGTGCCGATCTCCCTGAAAGCCGGCACTAGCCAGTCGTTTTGTCTTATGACGGCACCTGCTGCACCTGTTATGGCCTCCTGCCCGTAATTGGGCGGATATGTATAGATTCTTCCTTGTCTTTGATATGAGACTATCTGTAGATCTGCAACCCTTGAAAAGAGCATCTTTTTGTAGGCAGTTACAATCTCGTCAACTTTTATATCAGGTATCCAGTTTGGATTGATGATTTTGCCTGAATCATCCATTACCCTGAAAATCTTGTTTTTTAGCGGATCATATTCTTTAAACATTGTTAATTCGGATTTTGGTTTAATTATCCAACTAACAATTATATATGATGTTTTGTTCGGTGAATTTGACTATTGCGCGGAAATTCAGGCTTTTTCTTTTTTGGTTTCAATATTTGTTGCCATAATTAAGAAGTGAGAGCAATACACTTCAAAGATAAAACTTCTAACTTTGGGACAGTTAAAAGATAAAAACAATCTGTATGAAAAAATCGATTATATTTTTATTTCTTATGGTTGTCGTGACAGCCGCTCACTCTCAGATACTTGGTGAAAAAGAGCTGCAAGAGATAAAGTCTGCTTTTGTGAAAGATCCGGGAACCGTTGCTGTACAGAATGTTGTATCAAGCGACAAGGATTTCAAATCTAAAACACTCAACAGGGAAAATCAGGGAAAGGTAGATCACTATTTCAAGTACAGGGTGAATGTGAAAGGCATTACAAACCAGCAGAGTTCGGGCAGATGCTGGATGTTCACATCTATGAATGCCTTACGTCCGGCTGTTATGGAGAAATATTCTCTTGGAGAATTTGATTTTTCGCATAATTTCAATCAGTTCTGGGATCTTCTGGAAAAGAGCAATCTGTTTCTTGAGAACATTATTGAAACAGCATATAAGGATATGGATGACAGGGAAGTTGTGAGATATTTCTCTTCACCGGTTGATGACGGAGGTGTCTGGAATCTCTTCTACAATGTGGCTGAAAAGTATGGAGTTGTGCCTCAGAGTGTTATGCCTGAAACAGCGCACTCTGACAACACAAATCAGATGGTGGCGCTGTTGTGTGAACGGTTACGTGCAGGAGGATATACAATCAGGGAGATTGCAGCAGGCGGGAAAGATGCAAAAATTGCGACAAAGCTTATGAGGGAGGAGAAACTGGTAATTATGAAGGATGTTTACAGGGTGCTGGCAATATGTCTGGGAGAGCCTCCTGCAGAGTTTACATGGCGTTATAAAACAAAAGAAGGTGTTGTCAAATCGCTTAAAACCAGTCCTAAAGAATTTTACAAGGGAGTTATTCCTGCAGATTACAACCCGGGCAATTTTATAATGGTAATGAATGATCCGACAAGAGAATATTATAAAGTCTATGAGATAAAGAACTACCGTAACACTATTGAGGGTTACAACTGGTGTTATCTGAACCTTCCGAATGATGAGATAAAGAGAGCGGCACTTGCCTCTATCAAGAACAATGAGCCTCTCTATGCCTCGTGTGATGTAGGGAAACAACTTGACAGGGAGCGAGGGATACTTGATGTGAATAACTATAATTACGAAGCTTTGTTCGGAATAAAGATAGCAATGGACAAAAAGGCCAGAATTCTTACACGCCAGAGCGGATCGTCACACGCCATGCTTTTGATTGCCTGTGATACCGACGATAGCGACAATCCTCTGAAATGGGAGTTTGAGAACAGTTGGGGGACAACATCAGGTCACAATGGTTATCTCACCCTGACAGATGACTGGTTTAGCGAATATATGTTCCGTGTTGTAATTAACAAAGGGTATCTGAGCAAGAAGGCTGTCGATGCACTCGGTCAGAAACCTGTGCAGCTTCCTGTGTGGGACTATATGTTCTGATCATAGCATCTCCTCAACCTCTTTGATCCCGTTGCGGTTGAAAGCGATGCGGTATCTTTTGAATGATTCGAAGTCAAGGTATTTCAGTTGTATGATGAAGTTAAGGTAATAGACTTTGGAGCCCCTGGTGAGTTCCAGTTCTCCCTTGTCATTTATTGCATAGAGAGAGGTTTCGGGATTGTCCATCTTCCCGAGATAGGACTGAACGCTGAACCTTATTATCTCATTAATTCCGGCAACGAAATATTGGCTGCTCTCGTCAAGTTTAGGGCGGTCTACCTGCAACAGTTTACGGTAAAGTATTATCTTCTCTTTTGTATATCTGTTGTCTGCCTCCAGCATTGCAGAGCGGTTGCGGATCTTCAGAACCTCTGCGGGTACTCTCCTCTCGGAGATAAAGTCAAATCCCTCCTTGCTGTAACCGACAATATTATCTTTAATGCTTACAGTAATCTTATTGTCGAAATATTTAGCTTTCCTCTTGTGCGCGAAGTAATACCTCATAAGCTCCTTAATCCTGTCCTTAAGCATATAGCTTACTACAAGCGCGACAAACAGAGGAACTGTGAGGTTTCCGAATGTCCTTTGAAATGAGAAAGCTACAGCCGTGGCAAAAATCATCGATATGCCGGCGGCAATACTCAGATATACCTGTTCAACAAGCACCCCGTCCTTCTTTTTCCTGGCTGTTAAAAAAAGGTCGCTCTCGACAAATTTCTTCAATACGCCACGGCGGAATACGAGACTTCTGTTATTGTCAGGGCTGTCGAGAGAAACAACTGGGAATCCCTGCTCCCTCTTATATCTGTTTTCAGATTCTATAAGAGATACAATTTTCTCCCTGTAACCCTCTGCAAAAGCTTTATCTCTGGTTTCAAGCCGTGCCAGTAAAGATGAGAACTGCTGGTCCACGATGTTGGACATAAACTCATCTCCAAACTCGAAGTAGTTGTAACTCTCCTGTGATACGGTGGGAGTCTTGATTATAGTAGAGAGAGCCCTGTATTTTGAAAGCGTCTCCCTGACATCATCAAGCAGAGTGTCGAACAGAAAACCCCTGTCTTCTACCTGAGCCGTAGTGAAAATATATTTAATCTGATCTCTGAGCGAGCTTTTGAATATAGCTGCAAACATCTTTATCTGATACTCATAGTCAGAATTTGCACTTCTTGACGGATATGAGGCAACTTTGTTGAACGAGGCCTCAAGGTGCCTTAACGGAATCATTTCACCTCTTGCAATATCCCGCATTAGGAATATCGGTGTAATAAGGCGTATATTGTCCCGTACATCTCTGTAGAAATGCTCTCTCGGATAGGTCAGTGAATTTACATCAAGGCTGTCAGGTATGAATATCCAGGTGTTCATGATAAAATCATTGCTCTTGACCTTCCTGCGTGCGTGAAAGCCAACCTTGAACTCAAGCGAGAATTTATCGTGAATATTAACCTGAATATCTATCATCTCTTATTTGGTATTTCTCAAATTTACAACAATCCGTCAGTATAACCAAGCCAGTTGAGGACGGTCTCGCCCCATACAAGTATCATCAGCCAGCTAATGACCATCATTGTCATTCCGTACTTGAATGTGTCACTCCAGCTGTAATGGTTTGTTGTATATAACAAAGCTGCCGGCTTACTGTTGAAAGGAAGGACATAGACATGCTCGCACAACAATGCTACCGGAAATGCAAGGCTCAATATCGGATATCCGAATTTCTGGGCAACACCTATTGCAATAGGCACAAAAATCAGTGCACGCATTGTTTTTGACTGGAAAAAGAGAGCCGAAAACATCATTGATGCAGTAAGAATTACATAGAGTACCCAGAATGGTGTCCCGGCATCAATTCCAAGATTGTCAAACAGTGCACTCACCATTGTTGAAGGCAGGCCGGTTGCTTCAAGCCCCGCTCCCAGAGTATATGCACCTGCAGAGAAAAGAAGGAGGTGCCAAGGGATGTCAACATCATTCCACTTAACTATACCGATGCCGGGCAGTAAGGCAACAACCGCCCCTATAAAAGCCACAGCTGTCTGGTTGATCCCATGTTGCTTGTCGGTGGCCCAAAGTGCAAGGACTACGACAAAAATAGCTATAGCCTTATACTCCTCAATTTTCATTTTACCCATTCCCTTGAGCTCCTCTTTCAGTCTCTCCATGCCACCTTCAATAGATGGCTTTTTTTCATTTTCCTTTAAGGGGAAAATTATTTTTAAACCAACGAACCATCCGATAAGTATTATGATAAGGCAAAGCGGGAATGCAGCCACAAACCAATCCTGAAAACTGAATGCGCTCCAGCCCATGGCTCCTGCAATAAGGGCCCCGGCGAGAAGATTCGCCCCGGAACCCGTAATAAAACCGCTAGCTCCTATGTTTATCTGAAAAAGGTTCTGAAGTACGAGGTTACGGCCGAAATTGTTCCTGTTATCACCTCCTGTTGCACCATAAATCGCCGCAATAACCATAAAGATCGGCAGCAATATGGCAGCCTTTGCTGTGGTGGCGGAGATGAATGCAGAGAGGACCAGATTGATTACAATGAAACTGAATATTACCATTGTTGCGTTTTTGCCGAATTTCAGCACAAACCACAATGCAAATCTTTTGGCTACTCTTGTCTTGACCAGCATGCTGGCCAGGATAAAAGAGAGAATATTGAGCCACATGACAGGGTGGCCTAACTGTGCGTAGGCCACCTTGTCCGAAGTGACTCCTGTAAGTACAATGGCAAGAATGACAATCAAAGATGTTAGGTAATTGGGGATAGGTTCGGTGATCCACAATACAATTGATGCAGCAAATATAGCCAACATGGCATAGTTGATCCGTATGAAATCCTGTGCTCCAATTGCTGCAAAGCGCTTGGCAGCATCCTCGGCCAGTGAGGATGGGTCGATGTTGTTCAGGAATGAAATGTCTACAAAATAGTAAAGAACGACAAAAGCTATTGCAGCCAGGGGAAATCCCAGTCTGGCCATCCACTTTTCAAAGGGGGATTTCTCAAGCTTCGGCAGCTTCTCTATCTTGTAGTTGCTCATATCGAGCGGATCAAAAACGTTCATCTTTGATTCCATAATTGTCATTTAAGTTGTTTTAGTACAAGTAAGTTTATTTACCACGTAGTATACGGGTTCTTCATCAACATGGAGTTGTAAAAGCGGGCGTCGCCTGTTACCTCTTCTCCAAGCCATTCAGGCCTCTCAAAGGATTCACTCTCCGAAGAGAGCTCAACCTCTGCAATTGTCAGACCTTCATTTTCTCCGTAAAATTCATCCACCTCAAAAGTGTGAGGGCCGGCCTTTACCAGAAAGCGGGTCTTGTCAATTACACCAGGTTCGCAAATTGCAAGCAGTTCATTAGCCTCAGTGGTGCTGATCTCTTTTTCCCACTCAAAGCGGCTTGCTCCTGAAGTGCTTCCGATACCCTTGATGGTTATAAAACCCTTGTCTCCCTTGACTCTGACTCTAACGGTCCTTTCAGGTACAGAGCTTAGGTAGCCTTGGATAATACGTGTGCTTTTAACTGCAAGATTCTTGAAATCCCCCTTTACAAGGAACTTTCTTTCAATTTCCTGTGCCATAATCTATTCGTTTGCTAGTTTTTTATCCGACATTCCGATCACTCTTTTTATAGCCTGAAGGTAGTTGATGTTCTCCACACCCTCGAGCCCGACATCCTTTATTGTTTTCTTGATGTCTTCAAGCTCAGTGGACTCTGAGTTTATTGTCATTACCTTCGCTCCGTTTATTATCACAGCACCTGCCTCGCAGATTGTATCATTTACCATGTAGCCCCAGCGTTGCTTGTGCACGCGAACGGCCTGAAGGTCCGGATGCGCATTTACCATTGAGATGAACTCCTCATATGTGTAAGTCTCCTTTGTGAGTTCAGGCATCTTTACCATAAAGGCCGGGAATACCTCATTTTTCAGAACCTCAGACGAAATAGGGAACTCTCCCTTCATCAGCGGATTCCACTGTTCGAGGCCATCAATGGTTTGTACATAGGTTTTAATGTCCATCTTCCCGTCACGTATCTTTGTGTTGTTGATGTCATTAGTGCGAGAGATAATGTAAATCTCATCACTGTGTCTCTCCCATACCTTCTCAGGAACAGGGACAGACAATCTTGCCATCCGCTCTATCGCTTTTGTGAAATCTTGTCCGAAAGTGCGGAACTCAAATCTTGGTTTGGAGATCTCTCCGATCTCCATCTTTTCTTTACTCATTGTCTCTTTATATATTAAGGATTAACGTGTTCCTGTTGCATTTGATGCACCCATCGATCCGGCAGTGAAGAGCACGATCTGAGCGGCTCCGTCTGTTACCCTGCCGATAGTGTTAGGGCTTGCTCCGGCTGTAATTTTATTTGTCAGATTATCAAGGAAATCTCTTGTCGCATTGTTGGCATCAAATAGTGTGTAGCTGAACCCTTTAGTGGCGGACATTCCGAATGTGAAACCTGTAACCCCGTTTGCATCCTGTGTTATTACCAGATATCCCTTTGCCGCAATTGTCACACCTGAAGGAATTGTCCAGTTGTCCTTGGCTTCAACAGAACCATCTTTTCTGATTTTCCATCCGGAAAGATCTACAGTGGTTGTCATGGCATTATACAGCTCCATAGACTTTGCATTAGGGTCACACTCGTTCACATATACAAGAATAGGAGGGGCAACCTTTATGCTCTTCTCTTCTGATACGGCCTTGAACCCTTTTTCGTTATCAGCCTCTATAGTTACCTTTATATCTGCGTTATCCACCTGTCCGGGTATAACAGCAGTATAAATCCTATTATTACCTTCAGTCATAGTCACTGAAGTTAGCTGTCCCGAATTTACTTTATACTTGAGAACTGCTCCTGTAACGCCGTTAAGGTCTGTTATTTTGCATGTTACGGTTATTGCCTGGTTGGCCATTGGTGAAGTTGGGTTAAATGTGATTTGTTCTATCACTGCAGGACCCTCATACTGATCATCTTTAACACAGCCCGGAAGCAGAATGATAACTGCTAAAGCTGCCAATAATATATTTTTCATGTGATTTCTGTTTTATTATTATCCCTTATGATTTATTAGAAGTCAATCTCAAACCTGATTCCAAGCATATGAAAGTCAACTCCTGCTTTTCCGCTGGCATCGGCAACCTTTGTAGGGTCTTTTGTACGATTCCCGTCAATATCATAACCGACATACAGTTTTCCTTTACCGTTTGCATATCTGTCATTGTTGCTGTACATATAGTTCAGCATCATTTTAACAGAGTGGTTGATGTAGTAGTTGATACCGAAGGTGTAGTTCTCTCCTGAACCCCCGAATATTCCGTTACTATTGAGATTCAGATAGTCATAACGACCTACAAGCTCAATGTCTCCCCATGATTTTCCACGGGTAGGCTGGGTGAATTCGCCATCCTGAACGTTGTACTGTTGTTTTCCTCCAAAAAGCAGGATTCCTGCCTGTGCATACCAACCGTTGAAATGTTTGGTCTCCTTATTGGATAAAGTGCTGTTATCCTTGATATATGTGTCATTGCCTATGTACTCGGACTGGAATCTGAATCCCTTTCTGAAACCGGCAAACTCAATACCATAAAGCACATCATGGTCTGTACCGTCAATAACGTCAGTGTCTAGATATTTTTTCCTGTTTATTGATGTCGCATTTCTTGTGCTGTATCTTGATCCGTTATAATCAGCAGGATCTACGTCAGATTTAGGAAGTCTGTATGAAGCTGCGGCACCAAAGTGCAGTCCGTAGTTCTGCTTGTCATAGAAAGGCATGATTACAAGTTTTCCGGTATAGGAATTACCGCTGCTTCTTCCATAATCCTTGTTGTTGTCCTCAACATAGGTTCTTGTCTCCTGTCCCTCAATCGCCTGGAAATGTATTCCGCCGGCAGCCATAAGCCATTTATGGTTGTACTTGGCCTGAAGACCGATATGTCTTGAAGGGCCGAAAGTCTGTACAACCATTGGTCTTTCAAGAAGTGCCAGATACCTCGATGTTGTTGTGCACTCCATTGAGAAACCCTCTTTGAAGTTACCGGCTGTGAATTCGAAGTTCCTAAGACCGGAGTAAACCAGAATTGCATCTTTCAGCTCAAAAGAGCCGTTTGCAAAGTCTGTGTCCAACTCACCGTACCAATCTTTTGTAATTTGTCCCTTGACAGCAAATCTTGCTCTTCTGATGGAAACGCCATCACCGATCTTGTCAAAATCTTTGTTCTCGCCGAAAAATGCAGCACCATCGGCCTGTACTCTGATATCAAACCAGAGTCTGTAATCCTGAGACTTGGATTCGAAGACGAGAATTCCGCTTCTCTCTTCAACTCCAAGTGGATTTCTGTCTACCTTAACCCCGTATTGGTTGTATCTGACCTCATTCTGAGGTTTTTCCTGGGCCCGGCTTGCCACGCAAATCATTGTGGCAACGATGATAATTAATACTCTTTTCATATTGTTTAGTTATAGTGATTTGATAAACTGTATGAGATTCTCATCTCTTTTTAAATTCAGTTTCTTTCGTAAACGGTATCTGCAAACTTCAACGCTTTTCGGAGTGATGCTCATAATCGAGGCCAGCTCTTTTGTCGAGAAGCCCAGACGGAGAAGAGTGGCAAGACGCTTCTCCTGCTCGGTCAGATCCGGAAAACGTTCGTGAAGAATGACAGAGTAGTCTTTGTGAAGTACCTCCACCTGGGAGTATAGTTCGTTCATCTCGTGAGAGAAAGCTTTTTTGTCCATAATCTTCTTCTCTATGGAAAAGATTCCCTCTTTTATGTTTGTTATATCATCAAGTGCTCTAAGTTCATGAATGTCAGAATAGAGATCTTCCAGAAAATCTCGCTGTTGCCCTATCCACAATGCATTGTTAATGAGGTCTTTTCTTTTTATTTCAAGCCTTTTATGCAGATTTGCATTTTCATTTTGTATTACCTTGATCTCCATATCCACGATTGCTTTCTGCATCTCGTTGAATTGATTTCTATCCTCGGCTCTTTTTAATTTCTCCTTTTC
>JAQVBQ010000039.1 GCA_028690215.1 Bacteroidales bacterium
GCAGAAGAGATAAACAGGACATTTAACTGGAAACCGCTTGTTTTAGGTTCAAAAGAGGGGTTAGCCCTTCTCAACGGGACACAGTTCATGCTGGCATATAGCCTGTGGAATCTGAGACGTGCGAAAAATATGGTTGCTCTTGCGGACAAGATTGCAGCACTCTCACTTGACGCATTTGACGGTAGGGTAGAGCCGTTTACAGAGGCTGTACATGTGATAAGGCCTCATAAGGGACAACTTGACACTGCATCCAATATGAGAAAATATCTGGAAGGCAGTGAAATCGCATTCAGAGAAAAACAACATGTCCAGGATCCTTACTCATTCCGCTGTGTTCCTCAGGTGCACGGAGCAGTAAGGGATGCGCTGGATTATATTGAAAAGGCATTTACCACAGAGCTGAACAGCGCAACGGATAATCCATCTGTTGTACCGGATGAGGATCTGATAATCTCAGCCGGAAATTTCCACGGAGAGCCTCTGGCTATTCCGCTGGACCTTCTGTCAATAGCTTTAGCTGAGTTGGGAAGCATATCGGAGAGGAGAACCTATCAGTTGATCGGGGGAAAAAGGGGTTTGCCATCTTTCCTTGTTGCCCATCCGGGGCTTAACTCAGGATTTATGATTCCTCAGTATGCCCAGGCTTCGGTAGTGAGTGAGAACAAACAGCTTGCAACACCTGCATGCGTTGATACAATTGACTCGTCACAGGGGCAGGAGGATCATGTCAGTATGGGTGCCAATGCTGCCACAAAATGTTACAGGGTGGTTGAAAATCTGGAGAAAATACTTGCAATAGAGTTGATGAACGGGGCTCAGGCACTAGAGTTCAGAAGACCTCTGAAGAGTTCTCCGATAATCGAGGCACTGGTTGCCGAATATCGGAAGAGAGTTCCATTTATTGCAGAGGATGTTGTAATGTACACTCATATTCATGATTCCATCAAGTTTATAAGAGAGCTTACAAAATGAAACGGTTATTCATAAACATCGGCAAACTCATACAGGTAGAGCAGGGAGACATCGTGTCGCGGCGTTGCGGAAAGGAGATGTCCTCGCTCGGGATTATTGAGAACGCCTATTTGTTGACAGATGATGATCTGATTTCAGATTTCGGAAGAATGTCTCAATTGACTGACGACATCCTGAAAAATATGATGCCTGATGAGAGTGTTGATGTTTGCGGGAAGATGGTTCTTCCAACATTCTGCGATTCACATACACATCTTGTATACGCAGGCAACAGGGAGATTGAGTTTTTTGACAAGCTCAAGGGGCTTTCATATATTGAAATAGCGGCAAGAGGCGGTGGAATACTGAACTCTGCAAAACTGTTACACGAGACTTCAGAGGATGACCTTCTCGTACAGGCACTCTCAAGAGCTAGGGAGATTATCTCCTTCGGGACAGGGGCTGTTGAGATTAAAAGCGGATACGGACTCTCCCTTGAAGATGAGTTGAAGATGCTGAGAGTCGCTCGCAGGATCGGAGAATTCACGCCGCTGACTGTAAAGACGACATTCCTAGGGGCGCACGCAGTGCCTGCCAGATATACAGGCCGGAGAGAGGAGTATGTAGATGAGATAATAAGCGAGATGATTCCTGTCATCGCAACTGAGGAGCTGGCAGATTATATTGATGTATTTACTGAGGAGGGATTCTTCTCTGTTGAGGATACGGACAGGATCCTGAATGCCGGAATGAAATACGGATTAAGGGCTAAGGTTCATGCAAACCAGATGAGTTTTTCAGGAGGAGTACAGGTTGGTGTCAAGTACAACGCGATATCGGTCGATCATCTTGAATTCACAGGCAAGGAGGAGTTCCGTGTGCTGAAAGAGTCTGAAACAATGGCTACACTTCTTCCCGGTGCAACCCAGTTCCTTGAGATGGATTATGCTCCGGCGAGAGAGATGATTGAGTACGGACTCCCCGTTGCAATAGCGACAAATTATAACCCGGGTTCTTGTCCTTCAGGGGATATGCGTTATATGATGTTCCTGGGTGCTCTTAAAATGAAGATGACTCCTAATGAACTGATAAATGCCACAACGATTAACGGAGCCTATGCTATGGGACTGGAGGATACACATGGCACAATTGCTGTGGGGAAAAAGGCAAATTTCCTGATTACGGCACCAATACCTTCAATTGAATTTATTCCATACGCGTTTACCTCATCCTGGATTGATAAAATATATTTAAACGGAAGATTATGGCAAAATTTGTAACGCCACTCGGCAAAATTGATGTCACCATTATCGGACATGCTTCTGTATTGATAGAATGGAACGGTCGCAAGATAATGACAGACCCGTACAGTGAAATAGCAGACTACACAAAGCAGCCTGTAGCAGACCTGATACTGATAACCCATGATCATTACGATCATCTTGATAAAACTGCCCTCATACATGTTACAGGTAAGGACACGGTGATAGTCTCAACACCGACAGTCGCCAACCTTCTCCCCGGTGTGAAATCATTGAAACAGGGAGAGAGCTTCACATATGAGGGTTTACATATAACAGCCACATATGCATATAATATAGTGCAAAAGGGTGAGAACGGAATGGTGTTCCATCCAAGGGGTGCAGGGAATGGCTATATGCTCGATTTCGGAGGATTCAGACTCTATTTAGCCGGAGATACTGAGCTTATACCGGAGATGAGGGAGCTTGGTCCGATTGATGTGGCTTTTCTTCCCAAGAACCTGCCTTTCACAATGAGTGACGACATGTTCATAGAGGCGGTAAATGTTATTAAACCCCGCAATGTTTGCGCGTATCACTTCTTCCAGCTTGACGTGGAAGGGTTAGAGAAGAGGATGCCCGAAGGTGTAAAAATGTTTATAAAATAGAATCATATAAAATGGTAAGAAGATTAATAGAGTGTGTCCCTAACTTCAGCGAGGGGAAGAATATGCAGGTAATAAAACAGATTACCGATGCAGTGGAAAGTGTTGAGGGTGTCAAGCTTTTAAATGTTGACCCGGGAAATGCAACCAACAGAACAGTAGTTACATTTGTCGGCGAACCTGAGTTGGTTGTGGAGGCCGCCTTCAGAGCAATCAAAAAGGCATCAGAGGTTATAGATATGAGCCATCATCACGGAGAGCATCCTAGGATGGGAGCCACAGACGTATGCCCTCTTATACCAATTGCCGGTGTGTCAATGGAAGAGTGTGCAGAGATGGCAAGAACACTTGCAAAAAGAGTAGGGGAAGAGCTGGCAATACCCGTATATTGCTATGAAAGCTCTGCATTCAGACCTGAACGCAGGAATCTGGCCAATTGTCGCTCAGGCGAATATGAGGGCCTCTCAAGAAAATTTGCAGATCCTCAGTGGAAACCCGATTTCGGCCCAGATAAATTTGAAGGGAGAGTTGTTCACACAGGAGCGACAGCAATAGGAGCAAGGGATTTTCTTGTGGCAATAAACTATAATCTAAACACCACCTCTACCAGGAGAGCAAATGCAATTGCATACGATGTAAGGGAGAAGGGTCGCAAATTAAGAGAGGGAAATCCAATCACAGGAAAGGTTGTGAAAGATGAAAACGGGAAAGATGTGTGGATTCCGGGCACACTCAAAGGGTGCAAGGCAATCGGCTGGTATATAGAGGAATATGGTATTGCGCAGGTCTCCATGAATGTTACAAATATTACCCAGACACCTGTTCACATGGCGTTTGAAGAGGTTGTAGCCAAGGCTGCAGCTAGAGGTATCAGGGTAACCGGCTCCGAGATTGTGGGGCTGATACCAAAAAAGGTTCTTATAGATGCCGGGAAATTCTATCTGGAAAAACAGCAGCGTTCTCTTGGAATTTCAGAAGATGAAATAATTAAGATCGCGGTAAAGTCTATGGGACTTGATGATCTAAGACCTTTCGACCCTAAGGAGAAGGTAATTGAATATCTGATTGAGGATAAAGCCAAAAAGAGACTTGTAGATCTGACTGCTGCAGGTTTTGTTGCCGAGACTGCCTCTGAGTCACCTGCCCCCGGTGGAGGATCTGTCTCAGCCTATATGGGGTCGCTGGGAGCTGCTCTTGGAACGATGGTCGCAAATCTGTCGGCTCATAAACCAGGCTGGGATGACAGATGGGAATATTTTTCTCAATGGGCAGCCAAGGGACAGGAGATAGTCGCCGAGCTTATGTTTCTGGTTGATGAGGACACAAACGCATTTAACCGGATCCTTGAAGCTTTTTCAATGCCGAAAAGCACTGATACAGAGAAGGCTCTGAGAACTGAGGCAATCCAGGCTGCCACTCAGTATGCCACAGAGATTCCTTTAAGGACTATGAGAGTGGCCTATTCAGCTTTTGATCTTCTGGAGGCGATGGTAAAGGATGGCAATCCGAACTCTCTCTCTGATGCAGGAGTTGGTGCACTGGCTATCAGGGCAGCTGTTTACGGTGCATATATGAATGTTTTGATTAACTCTGCCGACCTAAAGGACATTATTATTTCTGAAAATCTAAAATCTGAGGCTGAGGCTATTTTTGAGCAGACTCGGGAAAGAGAAGACAGTATTACTGATTCGCTGTTTAAAACATTAAAATCTCGCTGATAAATGACGGGAAATTGAAATTTGAGTCCTATCTTTATGGCAGATTAACAGAAATTTTATGCGGAATATTCTAGTGCTTTTGTTTTCGTTTTTCATACTGTCCTGTAACTCAATGAAAAAAGAAAACGATAAGCTCTTTTCTCAGATGCAATCCTGGGAGAAGTTACTTATTATAGATTCTGACGCTTTACTGGATAGTCTCAAGACTATTGACAAGACTTTGATGTCCGATGAGAATGAGGCCTACTATTATTTGTTGACCGGCATGGCTAAGGAGAGGAGTGGGAGTACTTTCAGGGATAAGGATGAGGAGAATATGGAAAAATCTCTGGAATGGTACAGAACTCATGACAGAGAGGGTGAAAATTATTGCAAGGCTCTCTTATATAAGGGAATAGTCATTACGTCAAGCAACAGCAAAAGAGACACCATTGCTTATGAATATATCCTAAAGGCAGATTCTGTATATCAGGAGAAGCATGTTAACGATAAATACACACTTGCCAAATGCTATGAGTACAAGAGCAGGATACTGAAGGCCCAGAATGCGTATCCTCTTGCAGAGATATATCTTGGAAAGGCATTGAAGGCTACGGCAGACTTAAATGATTCGATAGGAATATTGAGGTTGAAGACCAGGCTTTTCAGATTATACCTATCTATGGGTAAACTCTCTAAAGCTTTTCAGAATATAGCGGACTTTCAGTTTGAGCAAAACCCGTCCCCTTTAATCCAATACGAGTTAAACTACGCCTTTTATATTTTTTATAGTAGTGCCAGGGATACAGAGATGGCTGTCACCTATCTGAAAAGAATGATTGAGATTGCCAGAAAGAATGATCTCAAGGATATCGACTATGCCAATCTTAACTATCGACTTGCAATATATTATGAACTGCATGGCCCTAAGGACAGTACCAATACATTTTATCTGAAAGCATTGGATGAGACAAAGGACTCGCTCACAAGCCAAGGTCCGGCGTATTTTTCCAAGTATGCCACTTTCCTTGAGAAAAATGGTCAGTATGAGCTTGCCTATAAATATCAAAAGGAGGGGTATGACAGACTGCGGACCTACTCCAACAGAAATACCCACCAAAAACTCCTGGAGATTGACAATAAGAGTGAGCTGATAAAACTTACTTCAAAATTGGAAAAGGCAGAGAAATATTATATGTATTTGATATCTCTTACTGTAATACTCTTTTTGGCCCTGATCTATCTCTTATTGAGAAACAGATTCCTTAAAGGCTCAAACATAAGTGCAGGTGAGATTGAGAACAAAGATTGGCTTATATGTGAGATAAACAGGGTAAATTCATCTGCAATGCCTCGCTTTATAGAGGAGGTCTTTGATGAGTCCGAGAAGTGCCGTCGTCACAATCCTGACTTTGCAGATAAGATTCAGAAATCTGTCAAGACTGCCAGGGATGAGATGAAGCTTCAATACTCCCAGATTGTGGAAGATCCAAGATTTGTTGCTGCATTTCCTTATGTGAACTATCTAAAGCCAATCTGCTCACCTATTGATATACTCATGCTCGTTTTGATTAAGAGCGGCCTCACATCCAAAGAGATTGCGCAGGTACTCTCCATACAATATTCAAGCGTTAGGGCGCGAAGGTCCAAAATAAAGGATGCAATAACGGAGTCAGGAGATATTCCGGAAGAGCAAAAAAAAGCGATGCTTTTTTAACACACCCAAATATTAAGAATGATGGATAACAAAAACAGCGGTTTTGATACGAAACTGATTCATAGCGACTATTTTGAAGATCAATTCGGTAGTGCAACAGTTCCTATTTATCAGACATCTACATTTAAATTCAAGAATGCACAGGAGGGGGCAGACTGTTTTTCCGGCAAGAGTGATGGATATATATATACCCGGATAGCCAACCCTACGATACGCTCATTTGAAAAATGCATTGCCGGTCTTGAGAACGGATTTGACGGTATTGCAACAAGTTCCGGTATGGGTGCTGTTACATCTGTATATATGTCACTATTAGCAGCAGGAAGCCATATAATCAGTTCGGATGCTGTTTACGGCCCTGCAAGAGGTGTCCTGGAACAGGATTTCTCACGCTTCGGTGTAGAGGCGACATTTGTCAATACGACAAATGTGGAGAATATAATGGCAGCAATCAGACCCAACACGAAGGTCCTATATATTGAGACTCCGGCAAATCCTACAATGGACATAACTGATATTTCAGACTGTTCCAGAATAGCAAGGGAGCATGGGTTGATACTGGTTGTAGACAATACATTCAGCTCCCCATATATTCAAAGGCCTCTGGATTTGGGTGCCGATGTGGTTTTACACTCAATCACAAAGTTCATCAACGGACATGCCGACATTGTCGGTGGCGTGATTGTGACAAAAGAGAAGGATTTATACAAGAAGATAAGGCACTCAATGGTCTACATGGGGTGTAATATGGATCCTACTCAGGCTTATATGGTTTTAAGAGGGGTCAAGACTCTCGGCATAAGAGTGGACAGGGCTCAGGAAAATGCAATGAAAGTGGCAGAATTCCTGGAGAAGCATCCTAAGATCTCCTGGATCAAATACCCGGGACTGCCTTCTCATCCCCAGTATGAACTCGCAAAAAAACAGATGTCCGGACCCGGTTCTATGATGAGTTTCGGAATAAAGGGTGGTGTAGAGGCCGGGAGGAGACTCATGGACAATGTACACCTGGCATTATTGGCAGTATCATTGGGAGGAGTTGAGACATTGATTCAACATCCGGCTTCAATGACACATGCTGCGGTCAGCAGCGCGGACAAGCTTGCTGCGGGGATTACTGATGATCTTGTGAGATTCTCGGTAGGTATAGAGAATGTTGAGGACATAATCGCAGATCTGAGTCAGGCTCTGGAAAAGATATAATTTTCCGGCCATTGAAGGATATAAAAAAGGCTGCCTGTAATCAGGCAGCCTTTCTTGCTATATGTCGGCTAGATTATATTCCGGCCAATTTCTTGTACGAATTGTATCTCCATTTTGCGTACTCTTCAGTGAGTCTGAACAACTCCTCAGATTCCTGAGGGAATGTCTTGGCAAGAGAGCTGTAACGTACCTCTCCTTTGAGGAATTCCTGGAATTTAGTCCAATCTGGCTCTTTGCTATCCAGTGTGAAAGGATTTTTACCTTCAGCTTCGAGAGTAGGGTTAAACCTGTAAAGATGCCAGTAACCACATTCAACAGCCACCTTCTCCTCTTTCTGTGAAGCCCCCATACCGTATTTCAGACCATGGTTGATACAAGGTGAGTAAGCGATGATCAGAGATGGTCCGTCATATGCCTCAGCCTCTTTCAGTACATTGAAGAGCTGGTTGTGGCTTGCACCCATTGCAACCTGTGCAACGTATACATAGCCGTAGCTCATGGCCATCATTCCAAGGTCTTTCTTGCGGACTCTCTTTCCTGAGGTTGCAAATTTGGCAACAGCACCAGCAGGGGTTGATTTTGAAGATTGTCCTCCGGTATTTGAGTAAACCTCTGTGTCAAGTACAAGTACATTCACATTTTCTCCGGATGCAAGTACATGGTCAAGTCCACCGTATCCGATATCGTATGCCCATCCGTCACCACCGAAGATCCATTGAGAACGTGCTACCATGAAATCTTTCAGAGATGTGAGCTCCTTGCAAATGTCGCATTTGCATGATGAGATAAGAGGTAGAAGCTTATCGGCAACCTCTCTGCTGCCTGCAGCGTCATTTCTCTTAGAGAGCCACTCGCCGAACAAAACTTTCATTTCAGCAGAACATGAGTTGCATTCGAGACCGTCAGCCATAAGTTTGGCAACCCTGTCACGTACCCTTTCTGCTCCCATATACATACCCAAACCGAATTCTGCATTGTCTTCAAAGAGTGAGTTTGCCCATGAAGGACCATAGCCGTCTTTGTTTGTAGTGTAAGGGGATGCAGGGAATGAACCGCCGTATATGGATGAGCAACCTGTTGCATTGGCTATCATCATGTGATCTCCGAACAACTGGGTTACAGCCTTTACATAAGGAGTCTCACCGCAGCCTGCGCATGCGCCGGAGAACTCAAACAGTGGTTGTGAGAACATAAGGTTCTTGACATTCTGTGTCTTAGGCTGAACTGTGTCTTTATACCCAATAACAGAGTGCAGATAATCAAAGTTCTCCTGCTCGTGGAGTTGTGTCTCAATAGGTTTCATGACAAGAGCTTTTGTCTTGGCAGGACATACATCTGCGCAGTTTCCGCAACCTGTACAATCCAGGACAGATACCTGTATTGTAAAGCTGTGCTCTTTGAAAGCTCCGTTTCCGGTAACCTTCTTAATGCCGGCAGGAGCAGAAGCCTGCTCTTCAGCTGTCATCAGGAACGGACGGATAGCTGCGTGAGGGCAAACATAAGCACACTGATTACACTGAATACAGTTTTCACTTTGCCATTCAGGAACATGGACAGCAATACCTCTCTTTTCGTAAGCGGCAGTTCCAGAAGGGATTGTGCCATCTTCCAGATGTAAGAAAGCACTTACAGGAAGATCGTTTCCATTCTGAGCATTTACAGGGTCGGCAACATTCCTTACCCAATCCGGAGCAAGTCTGTCGAAGTTTGATGGACGGAATTTTGCCGAGAGGTTTTTCCATTCACAAGGAACATCAACCTGAACATATTCTGCACCTCTTTCGATGGCAGCATAGTTCATCTTGAGAATAGCCTCACCTTTTCTGCCGTATGATTTCTCTGCAGCTTTCTTCATCTCCTTAACGGCTTGCTCATAAGGAACAATATCCGCTATTTTGAAGAAGGCTGACTGAAGAATAGTATTTGTCCTGTTTCCAAGTCCAATCTCTTCGGCAATGCTTGTTGCATTTATAATGTATAGCTTAAGCTCTTTCTTTGCAATTGTGGCTTTTATAAAATCAGGCAACTTATCTTTTGTCTCCTCTGCAGACCAGAGTGTGTTAAGAAGCAGTGTGCCTCCCTTCTTAATACCTTTCAGAACGTCGTATTTGTGAAGGTAAGATGTTACGTGGCATGCAACAAAATCAGGAGTTGAAACCAGATACGGTGACTGAATCGGTGAATCTCCGAATCTCAGGTGAGAACAGGTGTATCCGCCTGATTTTTTTGAATCGTAGTCGAAATATGCCTGAACATATTTAGGAGTGGTTTCACCGATAATCTTGATTGTATTCTTATTTGCACCTACAGTACCGTCAGAACCAAGACCATAGAATTTGCACTCTTTAACGCCCGGTTTTGCAAGGCTAATCTCCTCTTTTACAGGAAGAGACTTGAAGCTGATATCGTCAACTATACCAATTGTAAATCCGTTCTTAGGCTCTTTGAGCTTAAGGTTTTCAAATACCGATATGATCTGTGCAGGGCTGGTGTCTTTTGATGAGAGGCCATAGCGTCCGCCAACAATCAGAGGCATCTTTCCACCCTTGTCGGAAATAACTGATTTAACATCGAGGTAGAGAGGCTCTCCTGTAGAACCAGGTTCTTTTGTCCTGTCGAGAACCGCAATTTTCTTAACGCTCTTAGGTAATACCCTGAAGAAATATTTAGCTGAGAAAGGTCTGTAAAGACGAACTGTAAGAAGTCCGACTTTTTCGCCTTTTTCTCTAAGGTGGTCGATTGTCTCTTTGATTGTCTCACAAACCGAACCCATAGCAATGATGATATTCTCTGCTTCAGGATCTCCGTAGTAGTCAAAAGGAAGATAGTGACGTCCGGTCAGCTCGCTGATCTCGCCCATATATCTTGCTACGATATCAGGAACTGCATCGTAGAAAGGATTGCTGGCTTCTCTTGCCTGGAAGAATACATCCGGATTCTGTGCAGTACCCTTTGTCACAGGTTTGTTAGGATTAAGTGCTCTATTTCTGAATGCTGAAAGAGACTTGTCGCTTATCATCTCTTTGAGAGCATCCTGGTCTATAGTCTCAATCTTTTGAATTTCGTGAGAAGTTCTGAATCCATCAAAAAAGTGTACAAAAGGAATCCTTGATTTAAGTGTTGACAGATGTGCCACTGCACCTAGATCCATAGCTTCCTGTACACTGCTTGAGGCAATCATTGAAAATCCAGTCTGTCTGGTAGCCATTACATCGGAATGGTCGCCGAAGATTGATAATGCCTGAGCAGCTAAAGTCCTGGCAGATACGTGAAAAACTGTCGGAAGCATCTCTCCTGCTATTTTGTACATGTTTGGAATCATCAGAAGTAAACCTTGAGATGCTGTAAATGTTGTGGCCAGTACACCTGCCTGGAGCGCTCCGTGCAGAGCACCTGCTGCTCCGCCTTCACTTTGCATTTCAACGACCTTTACGTTTTCTCCGAAAAGGTTTTTCTTTCCGAAGGCATTCCATTCATCCACATACTCCGCCATTGTAGATGATGGAGTGATAGGGTAGATTGCTGCAAGTTCGCTGAAAAGGTAGGCAACGTGTGCTGCGGCGTAGTTACCATCACAGGTAATGAATTTTTTTTCCTTTGCCATAGCTCTTTTATTTAATTTATAAGATTTTTAATATAAATGAATTTCAATGGGAACATAGTGTAAAAAATCAAAATGGCCGGTAATATTAAAATATTACAGACCAGGTTATATCTTCAACATATTTATTGCGGCAAAGTCCCTTGGAGAGGACTTTGCCGATATGAGCTCTGTCTCAAGCTCGAACTCCTTTATGGTTTGAATAGGTTTTAGCATTTTATATACTTTTACAAAAATAATCAAAAAATTTAAGATTCTAAAGTTTATTTTAGCTAATTTCATGCCACTAAAATGATAGAAAAATGAAGATGAGAATAAGGTTATTGCTTCTACTTTTTATAGTAATACAACTCCCTGTCAATGGTCAGGATGGTGTATTGAAGGCCCGTGACGGCAAGATTTTCGACAGCGAGGCTTTCCTGAATCATCGATATGCAATGCCAACTTTCAGTAACGGAAAAATTATCCTGAAGGATAAAACGACATATACCGGGAAATTCAATGTCGACAATTGTTCGCAGTCATTAAGAATGATAGGGGAAAAGGGTGACACCCTCTCGGTAGCTTCTGAAGGTTCTGTTGTATCATTAAGTGCTGGAGGATATCTTTTCTATAAGATTAAAAACAGATATATTCAGATTCTGGATACAGACGGAGAGACAAGTCTCGGTCTATCAAAACAGGTGACATTTGGAAGGAAGGCACTTACAGGTGCGTTCGGTATGTCGGACGATGTGGCTATGATGGACAATGTCGTCTCCACGGAAGACAATTTCTATTACCAGATAGAAAAAGGTCTATGGACAGGCTCTGTTCCGTTCAACTATAGGGAGATTGTTTACATAGTAAATAAGGGAAGGCTTTATAACTTCACAAATTCTACCCTGAAGAAATTCTTTTCAGATAAATATCCTGATATAGAGAAATATATAAATGAGCAGAAACTGGACATCTCTAAAAGAGAGGACGCGTCTCTGCTCTATAAATTCGTGATTCGCTAAGGAGTATCTATTATTGATATCCGTTGGTCATGCTCTCGGGAAGTATCTTCTTGATCATGTTCTGAAGGACATTGCCCGGGCCGAGTTCGACAAACTCTCTTCCTCCGTCATTCCACATGTTTTCTACAGATTGCCTCCATCTTACAGGAGCAGTCAACTGCAGGATAAGATTATTCTTAATCTCGTCAGGACAAGTATGAGGTTGCGCATCTACATTCTGATATATCGGGCAGATAGGTTTACTGAACATTGTTGAGTCAATTGCTGCAGCCAGTTCCTGTCTCGCAGGCTCCATGAGAGGAGAGTGGAAAGCGCCGCCAACTGCCAGTATTAGAGCTCTCTTTGCCCCAGCAGCCTTAAGAGATTCACATGCTTGGTTTATTGCAGAAAGTGAACCCGAAATCACAACTTGACCATTTGTATTATAGTTTGCTGGTACTACCACTCCGGGTGTCTCTGCGCAAACTTTCTCTACTGTTGCATCATCCAACCCTAGTATGGCAGCCATAGTGGATGGTTCAATCTCACAGGCCTTCTGCATTGCCTTAGCTCTGGCAGAAACAAGACGCAACCCGTCTTCAAAACTTAATGCCTTTGCTGCAACGAGGGCTGAAAACTCGCCAAGAGAGTGACCCGCTACCATTTGTGGTGTAAAGTCATTGTGACAGATTGACAATATAACAGAGTGGATAAAAATTGCAGGTTGAGTTACCTTTGTTTGTTTGAGCTCTTCGTCACTTCCCTCGAACATAGTGTCTGTTATACGGAATCCGAGGATGTCATCAGCTTTCT
Organism: Bacteroidales bacterium; assembly: GCA_028690215.1. Lineage (GTDB taxonomy): Bacteria > Bacteroidota > Bacteroidia > Bacteroidales > UBA932 > Bact-08. Next base: position 12,869 of record JAQVBQ010000039.1, read on the forward strand.
CAAATAGTTCTCTGGCTTGGGGATATGAGTTGTAGAGTTCTTTTCCCATACCACTGAACTGTGCCCCTTGACCGGGGAAAACAAATGCTTTCATATGATATAAAATATTAAGCAGCAAAGATACATTTTTTAATCAATATTAAAATTGTACCTTTGCTGCTCAATACAAGGCCTAGTAGTTCAGTTGAATAGAACGTCAGATTCCGGTTCTGAAAGTCGGGGGTTTGAATCCCTCCTAGGTCACTGCAATTTACTTAATATTAAGCTCTTTAATCAAGGAGCGATAATTCAAAGACTATAACTTTTTGGCTGTATAGAGATTTCCGGTTTTCAGAGTCTCATGTTTGCTGCTACCCCAAACATTTGAATCCTAAGACTTTGTGCCCTACACTGCTAATCAGCCACAGTATGAATAAGAACTTAAATTCCGTTAAAATAAAATTACTTGATTTGCCAATCACATAATAGATGCATGAGACAGATGTTTCGTTGCATCAAAAAAGGGAAAATTTTTTAAAATTTTCCCTTTTAAGTTTTTTTATCGATTTCTGAAAAACCGGAGATTACTCAACAAAAGCAATTATCTCACCTTTTTGTACAGTCTCTCCGTGTTTTGCACAGATTGCAACAATCTTGCCTTCAAAAGCAGGTTTGATCTCTTCCAGTCCGTAAAAAGCCTGAACAAAGCACATAGGCTTGTTGGCCTCAACCTTTTCGCCTATGTTTGGAGCAGATGATTTGTCAATAATATCGTATTGCCAGATAAGCTGTCCTTTAACTGTAGACTGAATAGGTTTTGCATTAGGGTTGGCAGCAATGATCTTATCAACGTCAACCTTAGGCATCTCGATAACAGGTCTTGTAATAACGATTGGAGCATTTGCCTTTGCCTTTGCAGCCTCAAGCTCAGCTGTGAAACGTTGTTTAGCAACACCACTCTTGTAATCGCGATACTGTCTTTCATGCATAGCAAACTCGAACAATTCCTCTTCGTCCTCTCCTAGATCCCAGTTGTTCTCCTTCATCTCTTTCCTGAAGCGGTCGAGTTCATTAGGGAATGCATCCTGTGGATTGCCATCATAGAACTCCATTCCTTTTTCTTTAGCAAGCTGTTTGATCTCAGGAGCAAGTTCACCCGGAAGTTTACCTGTCTTGCCGAGAATCATGTTCCATGTATCCTTGTCAATGGTTGACCATCTTGGTTCTCCCTTGAGTCTGTGCATCAGGTTCATGAGTGCAGTGTTCTTCACATACTGGCTGAACGGAGTAACCAAAGGAGGGTAACCGAGTTTTGGCCAAACATACTCAACCTCTTGGAAGAGCATTACAACGAGTTCGTCAAGTTTCAGCTCTTTCTTGCCCTGATTTCTGAGAGATGAGTTTATCGCACCGTGGAAGCCCTTAAGGTCAGCCATCATTGATCCCATCATACCTCCAGGAAGACCGCAACCTACAAGAAGTGATGTGCTGACTTTGTTACTTGGATCCATGAAATATCCGAGATAGTCATCCATGAATGATTGAGTAAGGCTTCTTGCCTCCATGTATGCGTCCATGTTGATGTCCTTAACAAGGAAACCGGCATCTTTAAGCATAGCCTGAATAGTGATCACGTCAGGGTGAACCATGCCCCATGAAATCGGCTCCATTGCAACATCAATATAGTCGGCACCTGCACGGGCAACCTCAAGCATTGAAGCTACAGAGAAACCAGGGCCACTGTGACCGTGATATTCAACTACTATATGAGGATATTTGTCCTTGATAGCTTTTGTAAGTCTTCCGAGGAATGCAGGACGACCGATACCGGCCATATCCTTAAGACAAATCTCATCGGCTCCGAATGCAACAACCTTGTCAACAAGGCTCATGTAGTATTCAACAGTGTGAACAGGAGAAGATGTGATACTCAGCGCAATCTGTGATATCATACCACCTTTCTTTGCATACTTTGCAGAAAGCTCAAGGTTTCTTGGGTCATTCAAACCGCAGAATGAACGGGAAATATTTGTTCCTTGTTTTGCCTTAACTTTATACATGAGTTCGCGAACGTCGGCTGGTACCGGATTCATACGAAGTGCATTAAGACCTCTTTCAAGCATGTGAGTCTGAATACCCACTTTATTGAAAGGAGCTGTCCACTCTCTTACCGCCTTGTTTGGATTTTCTCCAAAAAGAAGGTTTACCTGTTCAAAAGCACCACCGTTAGTCTCAACGCGGTCGAAGCAACCCATGTCAATAATGACAGGAGCAATCTGTTTTAACTGATGAACCATAGGGACATATTTCCCTGATGATTGCCACATGTCTCTGTATAACAGAGAGAATTTAATTTCGCGAGCCATATATCATTAATTTAATCTTATAAACAACTTTGGACCGCAAAAGTAAGAAATATTTAGAAAATATAGGTATCGAATTGAAACATTTTGCTTAAGAATCGAAATCTTTATTTTTTTTGTGCTATTTGTGTTTTTATTGAAAAAAATGACTACTTTTGCAGCCCGAATTGTTCGGAATTACGGTGGTTGTAGCTCAGTTGGTTAGAGCACTAGTTTGTGGCACTAGGGGTCGTGGGTTCGAATCCCATCTTCCACCCAAAGAAAAAGCCGGCGCAGAAAAGCGCTGGTTTTTTTATTGCCCCACTGCCAAGCTTGCTTGAGCAGTGAGGGGCAATAAAAAAACAACCGACAGGCAGAATCCCTAGTGCCTGCCGGAAGGCTTTTTCTTTGAAGTTCCCCCACCCCGGGATCGCCGAGCATATGCGAGGCAATCCCCGGGCGGGGGACACTTTGGCGCAGTTTGAGGTAAGTGTCAGACATTGAATGTGTTAAAAATCGACAACTTTTGAGTTTTAAAAGAAGTCAAAATATAAACAACACATATTTAAGCACTTACCTCAAACTGCGCCAAAGTGTCCTCCTCACAAACTCGTAACTTTCATGTGTAACTGATGCGATTTGTCTGTAAGAAGCTCCTGATTCTTTTCTCAAAGAGATAATCAGGTCTTCCATATCACTTTCGCTGATCTGAAATATATTCCGTCCTTTCAGTAGCCTGTTTAGACATTTGATTACAAATCCATCAGTTACACGAGGCCAGATATCATGTTTCTTATCCCTTATCTCTTCAAGATCAGACTTGTAATGCATGATTGCTTTATCTAATGATATTCTGTTAGGATAAATCTTTTTTAAGAATTCTGTGTCAATTTTAATGTACTTTCTTAAAGGATTATTGTTGTTTAAATGAAAATGGTAGGAGCTCCATAGATATTCAGACGGGCACTTACAGATTCCTGACTTAATAGGATTATTCAAAATATATAGGATACTATTCTCTATCCATTTGTCAGAATGTTTGCATGCACTGCTAAAGGGCGTCTTGAACAATTTGTCTGATAGACCATTCTTCCTGTTATACCATTGAACATAACCCTTCAAAAGATCACTAACAAAGTTTGTCAGGTTGTTTGTTACTAATTGTAGATGCACATGGTTATCCATCAATACAAATGCAAGTATCTTTGTATCATGCTTTTGTGCCACATTGTTGCATCTGATTAGAAATTCAATACGATCTCTGTCATCGTAGAAAACATTGTATCTGCAGTTCCCTCTCAAATAAACATGAATATTACCCGACTGGATGCGAGCTTTTCTCCCGAATACTTTTTTCTTCCCTTCCATCTCTTTCACGAATTGTACATAAAGTTAAATCAAATTTAATTGATTAACAATGTCGGAGATAAGCCAAAGGAAGTAAAAATAACCAGGTAAGCTGAGTCTCCGGTATCTCGTGGCGGCAAGACAATCCATCCTGCTGAGGGTGCTAGAGCAGCGAAGGTAGCCATTATATATCTGTCAAAACCTTTTGATTACCAATTACGGAAAATTTCAATTTCCGCCGGACTCAAAGCAGCTCCAGGATAGTTTTTAATAAAACTCTTAGGAGGCATGCCGCCCTTAGAAACCTCCTGATAGCACTTTTGAGCAAGTTTTACCTGTTTTCCAGCTGAGTAACCTTGCCATTTGTCAAAATTCACCTTCATCTTGGCCATACCACTCCCTTTGTCGGAGTGACAGGCAGCACAACTCCGGTTAATAATCTGGCTCAAATCTTTAGTAATAGCTTTTCCCTTTTCCTGTTGTTGAGCAGAAATTATAAAACCACTGAACAAACAAATAAGGAGAGTAAAAACTCCGGTTAGCAGAAAATTTTTCATATACACAGAATGTTTAGTGAGGTTTTATATAAAGATAAAAAAAAGTTGGTCAAAATGACCAACTTCTATAAACAATAATATGTAAAAAGTTTATTTCACATATTTCTTAATTGCATCTCTCCAAATCAGGTATGCCTCCCCCGCAAGGTGCAGTCCATCCTTTGTGTACTTAGGATCCAGCTCATCACTATCCTTGCATTTGAAAAGAGGGTAAAGATTAATGAAGGTTATACCTTTCTCGTTACACATCTTCTCAATCATTGAATTGTAAAGCTTTATCTCCTCACCCCTTGTCCTGTGTTTAGGGTAATTTGTAAAGGTACTGTTGACAGGAAGTGCACTCTGTATATAGAGTTTTGTCGTAGGGCACTCTTTTGTCAGCTTGTCTACAATTTTCACAAGTCCCATATATGTAGAGTCAACAGTATAATTCCTGGATAGATTGTTTACCCCAATCATCAGGAAAATCTTTTTAGGTTGCCCCTCGATGATCGGATCAAGCCTGTCGTAGACACCTTGTACTATGTCACCGCTTATTCCGCGGTTCTTGATGTGGTTGTTATTGAACAGCTCAGCCCATTCGCAGTAATGTATTATGCTGTTGCCAAGAAAGACAATATCGGATTGTTCAATAGGAAGTACCTCAAAAAGGGATGCCCTGTGGTAGTATAGAGGAGAGTATTTTGCCTCCTGTCCCCACATCACGCAAGCCATGCCAATTATCATGGTTGCGGTGAGTAATAATTTTTTCATTTTTATATGGCGATGTTAAATGGTTTTATATCAGTATATAAGATATCCTGCTATTCCTGCAAGAATTATAACATATATGGGATTTACCTTGCCCCACTGAGTTATAGCAAAAGCCACACCAAATATTACCCAGCTTGTCCAGTCAATAAAGTTTTCTTCAGTGACCAGCAGAGTTGCAGCAGCACCTATCAATCCAAGGACAACTGGCTTAATTCCGGACAATGCTGCATCGAACCATTTATTCTTTTTGAACTGGGTATAAAGGTAAGCTATCAGGAAAATTATTATAAACGATGGGAGCGAAACGGCGAAGGTTGCTATTGCGGAGCCGAAGGCATTCCCCGTTACTGAATATCCGACATAGGTGGCGCTGTTGATACCGATAGGGCCGGGGGTCATCTGAGAGATGGCTATCATATCTGTGAAACTAGAAGCGTCCACCCACTGGTGTTTGACCACAACTTCGTTCTGTATAAGGGAAATCATTGCATACCCTCCACCAAAGGTGAAAAGACCAATCTTGAAGAATGTTATGAATAACTGTATATAGATCATCTTTTAATCAAATAATGGTAGAAGATTCCTAACAGGGCACCGGCTATAAGGATGTAAATCGGAGATATCTGGAAAGCAACTATGAGCAAGAGAGTAGCTACCGGTATCAGGGAGGTGTACCTGTTAAGATTCATCCCCTTTGACATACCTATCAGCGGGACGGCAATCAAAGCCACAACTGCCGGCCTTATCCCCTTAAAGACACTTTGCACAACCTCATTTTCCTTAAATGAGTCAAAAAACATTGCGATTAACAGTATTGCAACAAAAGAGGGCAATGCGCTTCCCAAGGCGGCAATGACACTTCCTTTCTTACCTTTTACGCGAAGTCCGATAAAAACAGACATATTTATTACGAATACACCGGGAGTAGATTGGGAAATGGCAAGGACATCCATGAACTCGTTTTCGTCAAGCCACTTTTTTTTGTTGACCACCTCTGACTTAATCAGAGGTAGCATGGCATATCCTCCACCAATCGTGAATGCCCCGATTTTGGCAAAAGTGGAAAATATATCAAGGTAAATATTCATAACAATACAAAAGTAACTCATTTTTTCCTGACTGGTATTTCTTAGTGTAAAGGGGCAGCTTTAATTTTGAATGAAATTTTATAAATTTTTGGAAGAATAATTTTGTAAGATAAAAAAAGTCGCATATCTTTGCAGCCCGTTTCGAAAATGAAACGCTGAATAGAAAGTTCTTTGATAGCATTTATAAAGAGTAATAAGGTAGAGGTTTTTTAAAAATCTCGTCAACAAAAATCTTAGTTGGGACAAGCTAAAAAGTTTAGAAAAAATTTTTACAATGAAGAGTTTGATCCTGGCTCAGGATGAACGCTAGCGGCAGGCTTAACACATGCAAGTCGAGGGGCAGCGAGGGTAGCAATACCTGTCGGCGACCGGCGCAA
>JAQVBQ010000008.1 GCA_028690215.1 Bacteroidales bacterium
TGGCAACATTCTTTAACTCAATTTTGGTGATATTTATATTTGTCCCTCCGCTTAAAGAGGATTTATCAAATACCACAGTCACTTTAGAAATCAATCTACTCATTGTTATTGATACACCTCCTCCTTTTACAAGGTTGGTACTTGTCTCTCCGGCCATGAGAATATTGACCTGATCCCCAAAAAGCGGACATTTAAAAATAGAGATTTCGGGCATAATTAATAACTTTAAAAATGTAATTATTGCCTATGAAACGCTCGAAATTTACGGAATCACAGATTTCTTTTGCCCTTCAGCAAGCTGAAACAGGGGTCAAAGTAGAAGAGGTCTGTCGTAAGATGGGTATTAGTGATGCCACTTTTTACCTTTGGAAGAAAAAATATGGAGGTTTAGGTGTTTGTGAGATGAGAAGGCTCAAGCAACTTGAAGAAGAAAACAGAAAGTTGAAGCAGATAGTTGCGGATTTATCTCTTGACAAACAAATGCTACAGGATGTTTTAAAAAAAAAGCTTTGAGACCGGCACAAAAGAGAAGTGCTGCCGAGGAGTTAATAGAAGATTACAGAGCATCAGTAGTCAGAGTTTGTAAGTTAATAATGCTTCATCGGTCATTATGGTACTATAAATCATCCAGGAGAGACGACACTGTGATTAGAATGAGGATGCGTGAAATTGCAATGACACGTGTTAGATATGGTTGCCGGAGGATTAGCATCTTATTACGCAGAGAAGGCTGGCGTGATAATCATAAAAGGATCCACAGATTATATTGTCTGGAAGGACTTAATTTGAGAACCAAAAGGAATAAACGTAGCAGAGCTGGGGCTCATAGAATGGAAAGAACAGATTTAACATCTATTAATCAATCCTGGAGTATGGATTTTGTCTCTGATCAATTATTTGATGGAAAAAGATTCAGAGCGCTGACTGTAGTGGATAATTTCAGCAGGAAGTGCCCTGCCATTGAAGTCGGTCAGTCATTGAAAGGAATTGATGTGGTAAACACTTTAAACAGAATTAAAGAAGAAACAGGAAATATTCCACAAAGGATTCAAGTAGATAACGGGCCTGAGTTCGTATCAAAAGAACTGGATAGATGGGCTTATGAAAACAGTGTGATACTTGATTTCTCAAGACCAGGCAGACCAACGGATAATCCTTTCATTGAATCATTCAACGGAAGTTTCAGAGATGAGTGTTTAAATACAAATTGGTTCTTATCTTTGTCTGATGCGAGGGCTAAAATAGAGTCCTTTCGTAGAGATTATAACTCATACCGCCCTCATAGCTCTTTGCAAGGAATGACGCCAGAAGAAGCAGAAACGGAATATGTCAAAAACCCCGAATTTTCTACTTTTGAGCTGTCCGAAAAATGGGAGTAGGTCATTTAACAAGAAAGTCTTAAAGGATACTGTCTAAAAAATGGGATCTTGACAATTTTATCTGATATCTCAGACAAACGCTGCGTCTCGCTATATGTCATTGGATTTTATTTTGTTAAATAAATTTATATTTCATAAAATCAACAAGATGATTTTGACAAAGAAATCTGTGATTACGAAAATTTTTAGCCTTTCGTAGGCAATAACTACATTTTAAAGTTTATTAATTAAGGCTGAAATCTCAATTATTTAAATATCCTTTTTTTACTATTAGGCCAATCCGGTGAACTCTTAATATTATAAAAATTACCGATGCCCGGTTTGCTATTTGTTTTTCCCATTTTTAATCCCTGATATGATTAATGCAATTATTCCTATCACAATCGAAAGTAAAATAACAAAACAATATCGTCCAATTTCGAATTTTATGTAACTTGAACAACTAGTTAAATGAAATATTAAGAAAATATAAACAAGATTTCTACTTTTCATATTCATAATTTAAAATTTCTGAGATTACTCGATCAGGGTATTTCTTAGACAGAACAGGTATAGTATATTCTTGGTCACGTTCTATGAATTTCCATTTTTTTCCATTATCAGCAGATATTGCAATCATTTCTCCACCTACTAATGAATAATCATTTTGATTTCCTCTTTTTAAATGATAGCTAACAGCATAAATTAGACTATTTTGATATTTCACTTTATTTAGAATTTTGCTGACCCTAAATTCAAATTTACTCTCACCGGGAAATTGTTTGTATAATTCTTCGAAGTAAGACGATTTTATTTCATTTATTGAATATTTTCCTTGTAATTCATCGTAAAAATATTCAAAAAGATCCGGGTAAATGAAATTTAAGGATTCTATGTTGCCATCATTAAAAGCTTTCGCATAGGCATTGAATTGATTCAGAAAATTTATTTCATTATCATCAATCGGAGTAAATATCGTTTCTATTGTGCTTTCTTTTAATTCATTGTCAATATTAATAAATATCGAATCAACTATATTTGCCGGATAAATTGCAGTTAATAATTCTTTCGTTTGAGGTAAAAAATCTTTATCTATATCTATAAATTTCCATGAGCTACCTTTATCCTTTGTTATTGCAACAATTATTGACTTTGAATAGATTTTATCAAATTTGTTTTCTCCTGTTCGTTCATAATCTATTAGATATATGTACTCATTATTATGATTTGAGATTGAATCAATAATGTTACCAATATTAATTTTCATGTTTAAGTCAGCATTCATTTGTTGAATCCCTGATGAAACATACTTTTCTTTCAAATTTTTCTTAATTGCGTTTAAATCATTTTCTTCAGGAAACTTTAATTTTGTTATCTCCCAAAATATTGGATGAGCAAAAATTGTTACCTTCTCAAAGTCATAATTCAATTTTGAATCCATGAATTCTTGTGCATTCGATTTTAAGTTTCTATCAATAGGTCCATTTCTGTCGGATTTTGGTACACAACTAAAAATAAAAAGAAGAAATACATAAAAAAATAACTTTCTCATATTTATATTTATTTGAATTTCATTATAATTATTGTAAGTGTCTATAATACTTTCCACATTTCTATCATCGTTTCACATTATCTTATTTAATTTTCGTTGTAGCCAAATCTTCGACTTTGTAAAACTTCTTTCCACCAACTTTCTCTCTCAATTATTATTTGATCGTCAGTCGTTGATCTATAAAGATCAAGAATTGAATACATAAAATTCTCCTTAATATAGTCAAATGATAGTGCTCTAAGTCCGGCATTTCCACCATGTCCTGTTTTTATGTATGCTAACCAACGCCCTAAAATCATGTTTTCTCCATATGCTGAACCAACATAATGCTTACCGTTAGATTTATCTGTCAAAAGATATACTCCTTTTTGATTTTGAAGAGCCGTTTTCCAATTTTCTTTTTCAATCACTCGATTCAGCTCTTGCCATGAAACATTTATCTTGTCATAACCTGGAAATATATCATTGTCAAATGTGTCAGGTAAAATTTGTGCTACTTCGCAGTCATTAATAACCGACTCGGCATTACGAATCATATTCTGAGAAGTGTTTTTGTATTTTACAATTAGTCGACCACAATATTTATTGTAATTTTCAAGTTGTTTGTATTTAAATCCTACACCGTTGAAGATATTCAAATCTGTTGTCACTTTACCTATGTGGAATAATAGCCAAAAATCTTCATCTGGCTTAATCTTTACTAATCCAACTGTTATTTGTCCGACTTTGTATGATTTATTTTTTTTGTAATTCCAATACTGACCTTCAAGCATCACAGAAATATCACCATTTTTGAAAATCTCAATTGGATTCCAATTTTGTCTGAACATCAAATTGAATCTGATTTTCACATTTTTTAAATTGTCAAGTTGTAATATGTCGTTGATTTTAATGCCTTCCATTTTTCAGTAATTTTTGATTGATATCTGTTTTTTACTCTTGCACCTACCGCCCCTCAGTTGTGCTAGTTGTTTAATTTGTAGGGTACATTTTTTTATGATACCACTTAATAAAGGTTATGGGATACAAAAAAAACCTATATAGTTGTGGCTTTGGAAATATTCCCATAATTTCATAATAATCTCCTCCCAGTGTTATGTCATTTTTGAATAAAACGCAAAATGAGCTACTTCCATAAAGTTTCCCAAATGGAATGCAGTTCTCGTTTAATACTTTTCCTGCGGCTTCTGTACCTGTTGTACCTAATCCCGCAAGAATAAAAACTGGCATGTTAGAGTTTTTCATATACGTTTTCTGTAAAATGCCGGCATCAGCAGGATAATCAGATCCTAAAGCAAATTTGTGCCCTTGAATTGAAAGACTCGTACCATTTATATCTATTTGAAAATTAATTGGTGAGCAAATTTTCATTAAATCTCGTGTTTTAGGATTAAATCCTATAGAAAAAACCGGGCTATTAAGTTCTTTCCAGTCTTTGATTGTATCAGCAATCCTAAAACCACTATGCTTTTTAATTTGGCCTAACAAATTAAAAATTTCAGCCACACATTGACCATCGGCTTGCGACCACACTGGTTCAACATTCTTATAATACTGTTCTGTCAGGTTAGTTATATTTTGAGGAAGAGGCTGAGGAAAGTGAGCAACATACTTTTGCTCAGTATTATTTACGCCTGATAATTGTGAAAGAAAAATGAGGATGTTTTTCTTTGATTTTCGAAGTCTAGCTAAAACCAAATTAATTGGCTTTATTGATACAAACCAAGTCCATAATTTTGTAAACAAGAAAAATACAAGAGGGATAAGAAATGAAGTTATAACCACTTCTCTCCAAGAATCTTTAGAAATGCCTGAAAAAAAATCAATTATTTCTTTGAACATATGATTGAGTGTATAATTTATATGTATGTGTCAAAAAAGTATTCCATATAACGCTTTAGGGTTTTGCGTTCGGGTGGGTTTAGTAGTATAATGCTATCAACTAGTACTAAACTTGACAAGAAACACAAAGATCCAAGTTTGTACGTCATTACGCCTGACGCACAACCCTTGTTGAACTAAATCCCTTCCGGGATAGTTTTTCAGTGAATAAAATTAAGCATAAAATCTGATTTGATGAACTTTACGGTAGTACAAATCAAAAAAGTAATGCCGTATGAGAAAAAAATCAGAATCAACCATTATTGAGAGGGCTCTGGAATGCGTTCCGGGGTTCGACCGTGTCTTCCAGAAGCTTCAGCAGCAGGTGGTATTGCGAGGTCAAAGCAAAAGCACCCTTCACAATTACATACGCCGTGTAGCAGCCATCTCACTGCATTTCGGGAGGTTGCCGGAGCTTATTGCCGATGACGAGATCAACGAGTATCTCACAGGTTTGGCTCTGTCTGCCAAATCGCCATCCCGTAGCAATTTCAAACATGCCGTTTATGGACTGCGATATTATTACCGTCTGCTTGCTCAGAACAAAAGGGCCATCTCACTTCCATCCCTCAAGAAGGACGCCAAGTTACCTGTTATTCTTAACCGTTCTGAGTTGAAGGAGCTGTTCATGGCCCCTACACTGCTAAAACACCGCATAGTATTGACCCTTATATATTCAGCCGGGCTTCGCGGACAGGAGGTGATCAACCTGAAACTCTCCGACATCGACTTTGAACGCAAAACCATACATATCCGTCTAAGCAAGTACAAAAAGGACCGGATTGTCCCTCTGTCTGACTATATGTCCGAAGGGTTGAAGAAGTACATTGCAGCAGAAAACCCTGTTTTATGGCTGTTCAACGGAAAAGAACCCGATGGACGCTACAGTGTCCGGGGACTCTCATGGGTAATGAGGGAGACGCTCAAGAAGACATCAATCAAGAAGGATGTCAACCTCCATTCCCTCCGGCACAGCTATGCGACACACCTGCTCGAGGATGGGCTGAACATCGTCACACTCAAGGAACTCCTGGGCCATGCGGAGATCACCACAACGATGATCTACCTTCATGTGGCACAATGCCCGCTCATCAAGCCCCACAGCCCGCTGGACACACTGTATGGCGGAAGGAAATGAGCCGCCCTAAATACGAAGTAGCGGATGTGATAAAGCTTTTTGGACAACGGTTTTGTGAGGAGTGCCAGCCAAACGGGTATCAGAAAAGGATACTCAATGCCCTGTTGCTATGCCGCACTACTGCCCTTGGCGGCCACAAGGAAAAGTGCGATTGCTGCGCCAAAGAGAGGATAAGCTACAACAGTTGCCGTAACCGTCATTGTCCGAAGTGTCAGGGTTCGAAACAGGCCTTCTGGGTGGAAGGGCTTCTGGAAACGACCATGCAGGTAAAACATTATCACATCGTTTTCACAGTACCGCATGAGTTGAACCAAATTTGTCTGGTCAACAGCAAATGGTTCTATGAGAAGTTATTTGCAAGCGTATGGGAAACGATCCAACAGTTCGGATACAACCGTCATGGGGTTGAAAGCGGTGCTGTATGTGTCCTTCACACATGGGGGCAGAATCTCAGCTTCCACCCTCACATCCATTGTATTGTCCCTGCCGTAGGAGAATCATTTGCAGGAAACATGAGACAAATCGGCAGCGGGGGGAAATACCTTTACCCGGTAAGGCAGTTGAGTGCCGTGTTCCGTGGAAAGCTTATGCAAAAGGTTACAGAAGGTCAGGAAAGACAATTATTGCCAGAGCACAAATCATTTATCAAAGATGCATGGGCCAAATCCTGGGTGGTACATTGCGAGCCCTCGTTGGCAAGGCCGGAACATGTGATCCGCTACCTGGGGCAATACACTCACAGGGTGGCAATCACAAACCAGCGGATAATCGACATCAATGACCGGAATGTGACCTTCATGCACAAGGATTACGCCGACGGCGCAAGACAGAAACCAATATCCCTTGATGGCGTGGAGTTCCTCAGAAGGTTCTGCATGCACTTCCTACCACACAGGTTCGTCAAGATAAGACGGTACGGAATATACAGCAGCCGCGTAATGGCTTTGAAGAAACAGAATGGTCCGAAGATGGTCATAAATGTCAGGACTTCAGAAACTACCCAGCAGAGGCTGAAAAGGCTTACCGGCTTTGACATCTGTCTGTGCCCGTTCTGCAAACAGGGAACCATGCACAGGATAGAGGTGATGCCCCGGGTGAGATCTCCTGTAAATCTGTATTCACAGGCGGGAGAAGGACAATTATAACATCGGGAGACTATTTTGGAATCTGCATTTTTTGTGGATAACGTTCTTTTTGTCCGGAGTAGACAAAAAACCGGAAAAGGCCAATTCTTCATTGAATTATAAATCCTGAGTGCACAAAATCCGTCAAAAACACGTACCCAAATTATGCCCGTTAGGGATTGCCTGCCTGCTCTGGCCCATAAAATATAGAACCGCAAAAACGAAAACCGTTGATAAGTCCATAGCAAAATTGACTGGGATGTAGTTCAACACGGACTTCAGGTCTGGGCACTACGTACCACATGAAGTCCTATTTATTATAAATCGTTTTCTATTTCCAGGTCTTAGGCAAACTGTCGCCGAATTCCCAATATCGTTTGTTCGCATTTATTACAATTAAATTTTGTCTTGTCCTTGTCATGGCTGTATAAACAACTTTGTCGTTAACGTCATCACCACCAAAATAATTTTCTGGAATATAAAAAATTATGTTTAAGACTTCCCAACCTTTAAAACTATGTATGGTTGAAATTTTCAGTCTACTGTCACCCATCCAAAATGCTTTTTTGTGTTTGTGATATCGCTTCTCTTCTTCATTTTCAAAAACGTGATTGACTTTCATATTCTTAGCAGTTTCGAAATACTTAACACACTCAAAACCAAAGTTTTTGTCTGGTAGTAAGATGACTGTATCTGAGCCATGTTTTGATGTTGCTTTTTCCCTTATCGTTTCAAATCCTTCGTTTACTTTGCTTAACCAGTCTTTTTCCTCAATATTCCACCAAACCGAATGTTCCTCATACTGGTTGAAAAGGTCAGGACGTTCTATTTTGTCAACTCTAACATCTTGATTAAGATTAAACTTTTCACTAAAAACTCTTGTAATACGTGCAATTTTTTCAGGTAATCTTACAATTGTTTTTAATTCTATCCAGTCACCAAATTTTTCAACTCCAGCTCGCCTTTTATCAAGCCACTCCATATCACGGCTATAAATGTTTTGTTGTTTATCACAAACGACTACCAGTTCATCACGGTTAGTAAGAAAATGGCATAGCATATTATACCACTCAATATAATAATCTTGTCCTTCGTCTATCAATATGGCATCATACTTTTCATATTCTCCCTTCTTTATTACTTCAAGCACTTTATTTGGAACTATTTCTCTATAAGTTATTTCATTGTCACCACTTTCACTTGGCCATTTTTCACCAAACTCATTTAATATGTCCTTACAGAATCCGTGAAAGTGTCCGAAAGTAAATTTATCCCAACAGAATTCAAAAGGGCTTCTTGTAACCATATCTTTTATGTAATGCCATAGAGTTATGTTGAAGGAAAGTATTAAAACGCGGTAACCTTGCGAAGCAAGGTTTGCCGCCCTGAAAGCTAATACTTGTGTCTTGCCACTACCTGCAACTCCTCTTACTCTGTAATGACCTTTTTGGGGTCCTGCAAATTTTTTTTGATAAGTATTTAACTTCAATATAGTGTTCTGTTCAATTGAATGGAAAGGTGGATTTAGCCAAAACAAAATTTCTTTATTCCAGTCTCTTTTCCAATAATAGCTTTGACTTAAATAACTGCCAGGAACTATTTCTCTGATATTCGAAGCAGTCAAAGAATTTCTACCGAAAACCGGGAAATATTTATAGTTTGTAACTTGATGTTTAAATAGTTCTTGTGCCTCTTCCGTTCTTGCTTTATGAAAATATATTGAGGTTTTAATAAGTCCATAGCGTTGAACATTATTATCAATTTCTTCACCAATTTGTGGAATAAGTTGTCCTGTCAACTTTTCCTTGTAATACTCCACTTGTTTAACTGGTGATTTGATAGGATAAGTTCCTTTACTGTCTGATACGTTAAAGTTCCACTCACCCATACTGTTTTTGTCAAACGAGTAGTTACTTAAATTCCAGTCTTTAACTTCTATTATTTGAACACCAACGTTTGGATTAAAAATTACAATGTCAGGTCGACTACCGTTTAAAAATGGTTGAACAAAAATTAACCAACCATTATATTTTGTCTTATCGTCTCCATCTTTAAAAGTCTCGTCTTTTTTTAGTACTTCATCCAAAAATTTCAATAAATATGTCTCCCCCTCAGTCAGCGGTTGCTTAAAGTCTTTTATCTGTTCCCATGATGGAATTACTCTACTGAACATTTTCGTTGTTGTCTTTTAAAATGGCTTAAAACGAACCCTGGGTATATTACGGCCACCCTCTTTTCTGCGAACCTTATGCCTCCGGTGGCTGAACTATATCTGGTGTTCAAACCAACTTCGATTTCTTAAACAAGATCAATTCTCTTTTGGCTCACGGTTTTGCCTTATAAAGATAAAGACTTTTTCTCAACTCAACCACAGATTATCCTAAATATCAACGAACAAACCCAATATTTACACTTAGGGTTAAATTAAATCCGGATAGAATAGAAAAACCTGCGACAAGACGCAGTAATATTATTGAAGACAAAAAATAGGCTTCTAAACATAAATATACCTCTCTTTAAGGAAAAATACTTCTGAAGAAATATAAAGTGCTCAAAATAAAAATGGATCAAAATAATCTTTGAATGGCCATTCTGACACACCTTATATTGTATCATTTTATTCTAAATGATTTTATAAACTTAAAACTCCTCAAGGTGGTTTAAATTAAGAGAGTATATAGTATCGATTGCCATTATTAACCATTTTCATCAATTCATAATTTATCCAGGCTTATCTAGGTTTACATTTTGGCTCTCTATTGGAGTTGCTAAACTGGACTCGTATGCAACATCTAAAGTCTCCTCAATATTTCTTTTCACTTCATTCATTGGCAAATATTTTAGATACTTCTGAACGGTAGACTTGCTTAGATTTGACAGTTTGGCTAGCTTTCTAATACTCCTTGATTCAGGATTCTCTTCATATATCTTTACGAAATTCTTGTATTTTTTATCATTTCTATTTAAGACCCCATTATCATTTAAACACTTATAAATAGTAGAGGTAGAACAGCCCAGATAATCAGCATTTTCCTTTACTGAAATTGATGCATCATAATTGGGAAGTATCTTTTCATCTCTAGTTTTTCGCTTTGCTTTACCAAGTTCTTTCATCTTTTCAGCCCTTGGCAACATAATACACTCAGGATTTATTACATATTTTCGTTTACCAAAATCTGAATAATTGGATAAGTCAAGATTCATGACACATTTTGCTGTTTCAATAACTTTTTCTATAGGGAAATCTCCCTGTTCATAGTGACGCCTGAAAAAGTACAAAAGGTTACACCTTAGCTTCTCAAAGGAGATATTTGGTTCCATGTTCCTAAGAGTTATTGCTTGATAATATAAAACATTACTCCTTTTACCTTTCGGAACTTTAATGCATTTATGATTTTCAGTATCATATAAATATTTAATTGCATATATATTTTGATCAGATACATTTGTATAAACTGATTTAGAATCCAATATTGCTGTATCAAGGTTTGAATAACTTACTGTATATTCCCTAGACATTCCTGAGATAGCTGTACTAATAAATCTATTCTCTGTAATTGTTCCTCCTCCTTCCTCCTTACTAACATTAGAAATTATGGTACGCATATTAACATATTGATTGATAACAATACTATTAGAAATTTTATCAAAATCATCCTTTTGAAAAATTTTATTAAAATTTTTGATCAAAATGCAGTTGGGTTTGGAACCAAACATTTGTTGTATTGGATTGAAACATGATCTATCTAAAATTTTATCATCATAATACTTTTTACCAAGATCTTGAACAACAGAATTTAGAATTATATTTAAGTATCGTTTGTATTCTTGTCCTTCAGTAATTGAAAAATCAAGGATATACACAAAACGAAATTTAAAATCCTCCTCTGAATTCGACATGGTTGTATAAGCTATTGTCGGTTTATATGTAAGCTTGTTATAAGCTGAGTATATATTTTCAAAAGAATGATCAAAATCTAGCCATAAAAATTGAGCAGAGCGAAAATTTTCATAAGTTTTACCCCAATTACCAAAAATTTCTTTTCCTGTTTCAAAATATTGACAGAAGGAATATCCATTCATAATCCTTAATGTAAAATCGTCAAGGGTAATTGAATGAATGGAAAATTTTATGTTCTTTGCAAGAAGCGGATCATTCTTATCATCACTTTCTTTTTTAGGCTTCTCTTTGAACCCAATGGTAGAAAGACCAATTCTTAGTTTAATATTGTTTTCATCATTATTTATCATTTTTGTTTAACATTTATATTTATTATTTATTATTCAGTTTATCATATAATATCCATTTTAGTGTTGGCTAACTCAAATTAGAAGCAAACAATTAATATTGTGAGATTATCAACGGGTATCACTTTAGATTTGCTATAGACTTTCAAGAATCGGTTGGTAATAATTCCAGGAGAAGATATTATCTCCTGGAATTCTAATGTCACTATGATTCATATGAAATAAACAGCTTCAGGTGATCATATATGGCAACCATTTCCATTTTAAATCTCAAAACAAATCTCAACTGAATCGTATTTGAATTCTACCGGCTGACCAAAATCGTAAAAAGAATTCGACGCCCAATCGCAACATTTTTCGAATAAGTACCTCTCAAAATATAGCAAAGCTCCTAGTCCTCTCATTGAATGACTCATTTTGATAGTGTCATCTACGTACGCTGACTTAAATGAAACATTTGCAAAAATGTAATATTCACTACCCGCATTAATTTCCTCAAGCGAATAATTGTCTAAGTATTTTAGAAATTCACTTGAATTCATCAACATGTCTTTTGTCTCTTCATAAGAGGCAGCAAATTCCTTTTTCAAAAAATTAGATATGTACTGTTGGCTACGTTGCTGTAAAACTTCATCCTCGAATACGACTGTTGCTTTTATAATAATGTTGTCACATTTGATGACTTCATCTGTACCATTTTTGTTGTTTCTAAGAGTGAAGCTTGAACCTTTATCTATTCGGTATTTTTCGGCAATTTCATACTCCCAAGTTAATAAATTGTCAATACCTTTTGGTAAATCTTTATATACTAAAAAGGTCTGAAAATCATTAGTACTTATGTTAACTACAATACGATAATTGGTATTTTCCATTTTTACAATCGTTTCCTCAGCCAATAGATTCAGAATTTTGCTATTTTCTCTCTGAACAGAAGGAAGTAAATCTGGATTGCCAAATATGTAATTATAAAATTCATCTGCTGAACTTAATTTTTTTTTATTTTTAATTTTTTTCATTTGAATTAGTTTTGTTTAATTATTTCCATAACATTAACTCTTAATACATTACATAATTTTGCAAACAAAATCAGCGCAAAGCTTTCGCTTCTAAGTGAATTATCACCTATGCATATAGTTACTGTGTATTATAATTTACCCCACACAACCGACAATATCGATAATGTCTTGTAAATTACAGATAGACCAATAAAATTGGACTAAAGATTAAGTTTTAATTTATCCAGCCTAAATATGGACTCAAGATTAAGTTTTAATTCATCCGGTCTAGATCCGGATTTAATCTATAGGTGCTCATTGAGCTAAAATTTTGGTGTACACCTCAATTTCCACAATTGTACCGATTTATTTTGAGAAAGACAACTTAGAAAGTTGATTTTTTTCAAATGATTTGTTATTTGTGAACGGACATAAAGGGTCATCAGAGGAACTATATATAATTATCTTAATAACGATAGAGGATTATGTCCTTGTCTTACGTTTTCTGGATGTGGCCTTATCTGTATACAAAAAAACAATTGAATTAGATATATTAGATTCAGCTCTTGGGTAAATAAAAGATAACTTTTTATTGCTCTTACTTCTTTAAGTTGTTATAAAGCATTTCCAAATCGATGAAATTTCTTATTGAATAAACCTCCCCATCAACTTCTATGTATCCACATATATGATTGGTTGTTATTGAACTGACAAATAAATCCCCAATTTCAATTTCAAAAGCATTAGCAATATGCCTTAATGTAGCTAAAGTAGGATTAGCACCATCCGAAACGCTTCTAGTTAATGTTTCAGGAGCAATTCCTATCTTCTCGGCAAGCTGCTTCATTGTCCAGCCTCTTTCTTTGCATATTTCCTTTACTCGTAGTTTAGGGTTTTCCATATTGTCCAATAGATTTTTTCTTGATAAAAATAAGAAAAATGCATTTCATATCAAATACTAATACCAGATATTGATTTTTATATCAATTTTATTTGCTAGATATTGATTTTTGACGTATTTTTACATATATAAAAAAAGCTTATATGTCAATTATGAAAGGAGTGCTTCTTTGCAGGGTTTCAACGGTAACACAAGATTATGAAAGACAGATTAATGAACTAACTACTTATGCAGCTAGTCAAAAGATTGAAATCGTAAAAATTTTTGCCAATAAGGTTAGCGGAGTAAAAAAAAATGAAGATCGTCCTGAGATTCTTGAAATGATTGAGTATGTAAAAACAAATAAGATTGATAAAGTCTTAGTTCTTGAGATTAGTCGATTAGGACGTAATACGCTTGAAGCTTTAAAAGTTATTGAACTTTTAAATATAAATAAGATTTGTCTGTATGTTAAGAATTATGGCATTGAAACTATTGATGCAAATGGGAACATCAATCCAATGGCCCAATTCTTATGTACGATTCTTTTAGAGGTGGCTAGAATGGAAAGATCGACAATTAAACAAAGGATGGAGTCAGGATATATAAATTACCGCAACAAGGGGGGTAAGGTAGGCAGAAAAGAGGGGTACAAGAAGACTGATGACATGCTGAGACAAGAGTATGTTGAAGAAATAAAGCTACTAAAAAAAGGTATCAGCCTTAGAAATATAAGTAAGATAACAGGGAGATCTGTTAATACATTAAGAAAGGTCAGCTCAATTTGCATATCAAAGGTTAATTAATTATAACTAATCTTACCGTAATTCAATCTTTACCTTATTTATATATAAACCAAACAAAATATGATAGCAGATCAAGATAGAGCAATTGCTTTCCAAATTTTACGCATCATCGAGGATGACCTTCTACATATGATAAGTTGGGGCTTTAAAAACCCCACAATAGTTGAAAATGGCCTAGAGTTCCAAGTAAGTGGACTTATTCACAAGGGGTGGGTAAAGGTCAACCGAAACATGACTGGTCTATTCAATATTGAAATTATCGGAAAGAAAAATACAGTTAAATACTCATTAGAGGATGTTCACCTTGAGGAATTGATCAAGGTTCTGGACCTTCAGATAGAAAGAGTAGACAACTATTCAGAGGTGATAAGCAAGATGTATGGACTTCCGGCAAAAAAAGCTAATAAGGATGGTTGTAACAGAAAGTAGTATTATATAAACAAATACAATTATGAAAAAAACAAAGAAAGTGAATTTTGATGTTGTCCAGACAATAGTTACAATTGCTAAAGGGCTTGAAAACGCCAAACTAGCCAAAAAAGTTATTGACGAAATCCAAAAACCACTAGACATGATGTCTCTCTATCTCAATACAACGAAGGAACAATCTCTTCTATTCTCTGTTATTTTCGCTTTGCAGGCTAGGATTAATATAATAGACTTACGTGACATAATTAATTTTCTGGATATTAGTTATATCGACTCGTTACCACTAAAGGCTGATATCGATACTCTTTTAGAAAAGAACCTGATTGAGATAGAAGAAGATGGTAAAGGTAAGTTTAGAAAATCCAAGTACGGAAAATCAAGTTTTTCTATTCCCGACGAAATATCTGACCAGATTTATGCTAATCTTCCCATCATACAAAAAGCACAGATGCCATTAGATATTTATGGGTTTCTCAAGGACAGTTCCTCTTTAGTAGAAAAGAGAAAATATGAAAACTTAACCACATTAGAACTTTTCATAATGGTTGAAGGTTTAGAAACAAGCCAGAATCACATTTCACCCATCTCAGATATTAAATCAAAATTAGCTATTGCTGACAGAATTATCTTATACGAAATACTATATAATTATATAAGTTATTATGCTCAAACAAGTGCAATTGAACCTACTATAAATGACATTTTCGACATTCCCAGAGAAAGGAGGATTAAAGTGCGTCAATTGGCCGAGAAGGCTAACCCCTTGTTTGAATTGGAGCTGGCTGATTTGACAAAAGGATATATGGCAAATGATTTTAACCTCATGCCGACAAAAAAGGCACTTGATTGTTTTCTAGGAGAGGATGCAGACCTCTTTTATAGCCAGCAAAAGTCGAAGAATATTATCAGTAATGAACGTATTGAACAAAAGGACTTATTCTTTAACATAGTGCTCCATGATGAGGTTGATTTCTTGACAAAAAGCCTCATGAATGAGAATTTTGTGAATCTTCAAGCACGAATGACACATCTAAGCTTATCCAAAGGAATTGCTGTAATTTTCCATGGTGCGTCTGGAACAGGTAAAACTGAAACTGCTTATCAAATAGCTAGAAGGACAGGCAGAGACATACTCAAGGTAGATATCAGCCAAACAAAGAGTATGTGGTTCGGAGAGTCAGAGAAACTAATCAAGAAAGTGTTTGTTGATTACGAAAGAACCTGTAAACAATGCCATTTAAAGCCCATATTGCTTTTCAATGAGGCTGATGCTATATTAGGAAAAAGGCAAGAAAACAACCGCTCAAATGTCAGCCAGACTGAGAATGCTATTCAAAATATACTTCTAGAGGAGATGGAGCGATTTGAAGGAATAATGATTGCAACGACAAACCTTCAGGGAAATCTTGACTCAGCATTTGAACGGAGGTTCTTATTTAAAATTGAATTCAGCTTACCATCAATAGAAGCGAAAACAAAAATATGGACCAGTAAACTTTCTTGGCTTAGCGATGACTTAGCTATCCAATTGGCAAAAGATTACTCTTTTTCTGGTGGTGAAATTGACAATATAATCCGCAAGATCACAATTAAGGAGATACTAAGTGGATGTCGTCCTGATAAAACTGAAATACTCCAATTATGTCAATCAGAAAAGTTAATGAGCAGTAATAAAGGCAATAAAATTGGTTACTTTTGACTTACCGTTAGACAAATAAATATTGTAGCAACCCAGAAATTCAACTATAAAAAGAATATAAAATACAGTTCCAAATATGGTACCTAAAAAAATTAACCCACTGATAATTAGTGGGTTAATTTGTATCGTGTGGTGTCACCAGGAATCGAACCGGGGACACAAGGATTTTCAGTCCTTTGCTCTACCAACTGAGCTATGACACCATTTGTTTGGTTTGGGAGTGCAAAAGTAGCACTATTTTTCTTTTGTGCAAAAAAATTAACCAAAGTTTTGTCGGAATGAGGCGACTCGAACGCCCGACCCCTACGTCCCGAACGTAGTGCGCTACCAACTGCGCTACATTCCGATAATTGTCGTATATTTGCCGCAAATATAAACAAAAATATGGCAACTACAGCAGATTTTAAAAACGGCTTATGTATTGATTTCAATGGAAAGCCATGCAGTATAGTATGGTTCCAGCATGTTAAACCAGGTAAAGGTGGCGCATTTGTAAAGGTGAAGATGAGAAACCTCGAGAATGGCAGGATACTGGAGAACACATACACTGCGGGTGAGAAAATAGAGATCATAAGCGTTGAGAGAAGGCCTTATCAATTCCTTTATAAAGATGATATGGGCTTCAACTTCATGCATACCGAGACTTTCGAGCAGATTTCTCTTGGAACCGAGATGGTGGACAATGCAGACCTTATGAAAGAGGGACAATATGTTGAAATGATGTTCCTTGCAGATCAGGAAAGAGTACTCACATGCGAACTTCCTCCTTTTGTAGAGATGGAGGTTACTTACACAGAACCGGCAGTAAAAGGTGACACTGCATCTACAAATGCACAGAAAGCAGCGACACTTGAGACAGGTGCTGAAATTATGGTTCCGCTCTTCATTAACCAGGGCGAAAGGATTAAAGTGGACACCCGCGACAGATCCTACTACGAACGCTGCAAGTAATGAAAAGCAGATATATCCTCATAGCTGTATCGTTATTACTCCTCTCATGCGGAAGGGGTAATAACTATCAGCTCCCGACAACTGCTCAGATTGACAAGCAGATTGTTGCCGGCAATTACACCGAGGCTGCAAAACTTATCAGGCTTAAGCTTATAAGTGACACCTTAACGGAGAGTGAGAGATGGGACTTGAATTTCAAGTTGGAGAGGATGGATAGAATTCGTTATGATTTCAGGGCAAAAGACACCACTGTAATCAACTACATTAAGAAATATTACCCGGAGGTTTCCAAAGAGGAGATTGAAAGCTGGGAGAAGAGTAACGCTTTGGAAAACATGGTCATTGACGGTAAAAAGTGTTATTTCCGCTCTGCCGGCAGAAATCTTTTCAGAATAGATTCTCTCGCGGCAAAACACTTCGTAAATCCTGACGGGGTAAATGGAGACTCTCTGACCCGATTCCTCTCAAAACTGATTCCTGAACTGGTTGCAGACAAAAGTGCAGGAAAGAGCCCATACATCAAACCGGTTACAATGAGTGTGAAATATACTCTTACTTTAGAGCCCAACCAGGTTCCGGCCGGTGAAATGATCAGAGTATGGCTGCCATACCCTAGAAGTGATGTCAGGAGTCAATCTAATATTAAATTTATTTCAGCCTCTCAGCCAGATTACATAATCTCTCCGGACAATTACCTGCACAAGAGTATATATATGGAGCAGAGATCTGTAAAGGACTCTTCTGCAAGTTTCTCAATCGAGTTTGAATACACCTCCTCTGCACAGTATTTTTCATTCAGTGCCGAAGATGTCAAACCATACAACACAGAGGATTCACTTTACAAGAAATATACTGCAGAAGTTGCTCCTCATATTCTCTTCAGTGACAAGATAAAGGAGACCACTGCTCAGGTTGTGGGCAATGAGACAAATCCTTATAAAAAGCTCAGGCTGATATATGAGTGGATCGACACCAATTTCCCTTGGGCAAGTGCTAGAGAGTACTCTACTATCGAGAATATTCCCGAATATGTTCTTGCAAACCGTCACGGGGATTGCGGACAGGTATCACTATTGATGATTACTATGGCCAGATGTGCAGGAATTCCCGCTAAATGGCAATCAGGATGGATGATGCATCCGGGAAACATCAACCTTCACGATTGGGCTGAAGTCTATTTCGAAGGGCAAGGATGGGTTCCTGTGGACCAATCTTTCGGAAGGGTCAAGAGCGCCAAGGGTAATGACAATGCATACTTCTTCTTCACAAAAGGGCTGGATGCATACAGGATGATAGTGAATCAGGATATCTCCGCACCACTCTACCCTGCAAAGATATATCCGAGAAGCGAGACCGTCGATTTTCAGCGCGGCGAGGTTGAATGGAGAGGCGGCAATCTATACTTCAACAAGTGGGACTACGACATGAATGTCAGTTACCGCTAAAGTTTCCTGATAATATTAATACCATCACGAAGAGGAAGAATGATGTTTTCAACACGTTCGTCCTCTTTGATTTTTTTATTGAAGCTCAAGATCTCCCTGGTCTGGGCATCTGTTGGTATATTATCCTGATACACCTTGCCATCCCAAAGTACATTGTCGGCAAGGATAATACCTCCCGAAGGAACTTTGTCCACTACAAGGTCAAAATAGGCCGAATACTCTCTTTTATTTGCGTCAATGAAGACAAGTTGATAGGATTTGTCCAGTGTGGTAATTATCTCTATGGCATCTCCAAAATGGAGTGTGATTTTTTCTATCAGCCCCGCCCTGCTTATTGCCTCACGGATTAAAGGCTCAAGCTCGTCATTCTTCTCCACGGCATCTAGTGTGCCGTTTTTTCTTAATCCTGCTGCAAGGCATATTGCCGAATATCCGGTGAATGTCCCTATCTCTAAAATATTCTCGGGCTCTATTATTTTTGAGATTATCTGCAAAAGCCCTCCCTGAATTGCACCGGACAACATCCTTGCGTGGTTGGTTCTGAGATTTGTCTCTCTTTCCAGCCAGTCGAGAACTTCACTCACAGATGAAGAGTTCTCGCGGATATATCTCTCTTCCTTAGTCATTCTTATCTGTATATCAGGGTTTTCATATTTTCATCGGAAAACAGTTCACAGGCTATTCTGTGTATCTGCGCAGGAGTGACTGCCTCAATACGTTTTCCTATCATCTCGATTGACTCAATTTTGTTATAGACGAGCAGAGATTTACCCATTGAGAGACACTGATTCTCAGGATTATCCATTGATATTGCAAGTTGGCCCAAAAGCTGCTTTTTGGCTGACTTCAATGTAATAGACGATATCTCAGAAGATGTCATATTTTTCAGTCCCCTGAAGACCAGATCAGAGGCTTTATCCAGACTGTTTTTGTCAGTTCCGAAATAGATTGTGAATATTCCTGTCTCCCTGTATGGTGTGTATGATGCATCGACAGTATATACCAATCCGTGTTTCTCTCTTAGTATCTGATTGAGTCTTGAGTTGATGGCAGGACCTCCGAGTATATTTGTAAGCAGGGAGAGTGCAATCCTCTCTTCGTCATAAAGGCTGTAGGCAGGGCATCCGATTATGCAGTGTGCCTGATGTGTCTTTTTGGGAATGGTTACTGTCTGTTCCCCTCCCGTTCTTGCAATGAATGGCACTATTTTCTGTTCTGCAAAATCATTATCGTTTGCCTCCGGGCTGAAGTATTTGTCTACTATCTTACGGCACCTCTCTTCGGGCAGATCTGCAACTATCGAAAAGGTCATGTTCTCCGGAGTGTAATATTTTGACGTAAAGGCCTTGATATCATCAACCCGTATGTGTCTGACAGTTGAAGGGACTCCTAGTATTGGTACTGACAGCGGGTGCTCTCCGAATAGCAAGGAGTCATAATCATCGTAAATCAGTTCCGATGGTGTGTCCTTGTATGACTTTATCTCTTCGAGGATTATGTCTCTCTCTTTGATGAACTCTTTCTCCGGAAAAACAGAGTTGAATGTTATATCATGGAGAAGCTCTATGGCCTTGGGAAGATCCTCCTTGAGGACTGTGGCATGTACGACTGTCTCCTCCTTTGTAGTATATGCATTAAGCTCCCCTCCGCATTTCTCCAGAAGGTTGTTTATCTGTTTTGCACTCTTTTGCTTGGTACCCTTGAAGATCATATGCTCAGTAAAATGAGCAAGACCGTTTTTTGATTTTTCCTCATCCCGTGTACCTGCACAGATGCTCAATGCACAATATGCAACGGGGGATTTTATATTTTTGTATGCAAACCTTAAACCCATGATTATTTTCTATATGGAGCCGATATTTTCTTGATATCACTCCTTGAGAATCCGGCAGGAGCAGTGTTTGTAACTCTTTGTTTCTTGTAATAGTAGAGCTTGCTTTCAGCCGGATCAATGACAAGCTTGTAACAATAGCCGCCTCTGTGTCCCTCTTTTGGAGAGATGACAAGTCCGACAGCCACATCTTCCGAGAATTCAGAGAGAGCAGTTTCGATGCTTTCCTGATCAACAATCTCTGCCCTACCCCGGAATGTCCATTTTATCTCGTCTGTCTCCGTCTTGAATGCTATATCCTCAGCCTTAAAAAGCAAAGTTCTCCCGTTGATTCCTGTCATATCTCCCATCGACTGTCCGCCGGTCAGAGAGACAATAAGGCTCTTCTGGACACGCATAATGTAATCCTGTATTATATGCAGGTATGATGGCAAAAATGGAAATATCTCTCCTGACTCGTCATCTTTTGCCTGAAGAGGTAGCGAAATGAGTTCGGCACTCATGAACATCCCTTTTTTGAATTCAGGCCCACCCTTTATCAATGAGAGGAACTCAAGGGATGGCTCATACTCATCATTGAATATACCGTCTGTCCTTATGAGAAAAAAATATGTTGTATCCTCTTTTATTCTTTCATATTCCTGAGGAGTACAGAACTCATATGGTGATATCTTCCACTCTTTTTTTACAGCATCTCTGATATAGGCATCGATGATTCCTTCGTCAGAGAGGACCACCTTTGTGGTCTTGGCACCGAAATTTCTGAAATTGTTTCTGGCATCTTTTATAGTTTTCTGACCTGATGCCAATGACAGCGAAAAAAGTGAAATAACAAGCAGGATTAAATGTCTCATAGAAGTGATGATGTGAATCGCAAAATTAGATAAAAATTTGTACTTTTGTCCGGTATGGAAAGATTTATTGTATCAGCCAGAAAGTACAGACCGAACAGTTTCGAGAACCTGATCGGTCAGGAAAATATCGCAAAAACACTCAAAAATTCCATTATCCGCAAACAATTAGCCCATGCTTATCTCTTCTGTGGACCCAGAGGTGTCGGGAAAACCACAAGTGCCAGGATTTTCGCCAAGACAATAAACTGCCTTAATCCTTCGGAAAACATGGATCCTTGCGGAGTATGCGAATCTTGTGTTTCGTTTGCCGAAGGACGCTCATACTCAATACATGAGCTGGATGCCGCGTCTAACAACTCTGTTGATGACATCAGGCAATTGAACGACCTTGTCCGGATTCCGCCACAAATCGGCAAATACAGTGTCTACATCATAGATGAGGTACATATGCTTTCCCAGGCAGCTTTCAACGCGTTTCTGAAGACGCTGGAAGAGCCGCCTGCACATGCAATTTTCATTCTGGCAACAACAGAAAAACACAAGATACTCCCTACAATCCTCTCAAGATGTCAGACCTATGACTTCAACAGGATCTCGGTCGAGGATATAGTCAGGAACCTAAAGGAGATTGCCGCCAAAGAGAGCGTGACGATTGACATAGAGGCCCTGCACATAATTGCCCAGAAAGCTGACGGGGCGATGAGGGATGCTTTGACCCTATTTGACCAGACCGTTGCATTCTGTGGCGAGAATGTAAGTTACGAACAGGTGATATCAACATTAAACGTGCTGGATTATGAGTATTATATCAGACTCACTAATCATTTCCTCAACTCCTCACATGCAGAGGTAATGCTGATATTCGACGAGATACTTTCCAAAGGATTCAATGCCCTTCACTTTATTGCCGGTCTGAGTTCACATTTCAGAGACCTGCTTATATGCAAGGACAGAAGCACACAGCAACTCCTCGATTTGGCCCCAAGTGTCGAAGAAAAATACCGGGAACAGTCAGAGAGGTGCAGTCTGAATTTTTTATATGATGCACTGAGTATCACAACAGCCTGTGAAGCCGGGTACAAACTGAGCGGAAACCAAAGGCTTCACATAGAATTCGCCCTATTCCGCCTGTGTAGGATTACATCTCCCGATTGGATCAGCGGCGAGGTGAAAAAGGCAGCAGTAAAAGTTCCCGAACCTGTAAAGGTTAGCGAACCTGTAAAAGCCACAGAACCGTCAAAGGTTGCCGAATCGGTAAAACCCGCAGAACCTGTAAAGGTTACAGAACCCGTGATGGCCTCCAGTAATGAGATCAGACCTAAAGCTGAACCGCAAACAAAATCCATGACCACCTCCATCAAGGAGCTCATGAAATCTGCTGAACAGACAATCTCAATCCAGGAGGAGATCAGGACACAGGAACGCGGAGAAGATGATTTCGACATGGACAAGTTGCTTCCGATATGGGAGAAGATGGCCGACTCTGAAAAATCACTTCCAAATCTTGCCAATGCACTCCGCCAATGTGCACCAACCATTACAGATAAGACTAAAATACATTTTATGGTGGGGAACCAGGCACAGAAGGAGTGGATTGAAAGAAAATGCATTTTAAGGCTTAACGAGTTTCTCCAGAAGCATCTAAACAATAAAAACATCGAGCTCTCAATATCTGTAACGCCTGACGATAAGAGGGAGAAAAAACTTTACCTTCCGGATGAAAAGGCAAACTTTTTGTTAGGAAGCAATCCCGAGTTAAAAGAGTTGCAAAATGACCTTAAACTCGAGATAAAATAGACACAAAAATTATTCAAAATGCGCTTACACTGCAGCAACTTAGTAAAAAAATATGGTTCCCGTACTGTTGTAAAGAATGTCTCAATTGAGGTGGAACAAGGGGAGATTGTAGGTTTGCTCGGACCTAACGGTGCCGGTAAAACCACAAGCTTTTATATGATAACCGGACTTATCAAACCCAACTCGGGAAGGATTTTCCTCGACAACGAAGAGATTACCGACCTTCCTATGTACAAAAGGGCTCAGAAAGGTTTGGGATACCTTGCCCAGGAGGCTTCCGTATTCAGGAAAATGAGTGTGGAGAACAACATTATGTCTGTAATGGAGCTCTCTGAGATGACAAAAAAGGAGAGAATGGACAGGCTTGAAGAGTTGCTGTCGGAATTTGGTCTGCAGGGTGTAAGAAAAAGTATGGGAATTCAACTTTCAGGCGGTGAGAGAAGAAGGTGCGAAATTGCCCGTGCTCTTGCCATTGACCCTAAATTCATACTGCTTGACGAGCCTTTTGCAGGAGTTGACCCTATTGCAGTTGAGGATATTCAGCACATTATTGCAAAACTGAAGACAAAAAATATCGGTATTATCATAACCGACCATAATGTCCATGAGACTCTTGCCATTACCGACAGAGCCTATCTTCTGTATGAAGGGAGTATTTTGGAAAGTGGATCAGCAGAGGTTCTTGCAAACAATCCTGAGGTAAGGAGAAAATACCTTGGTGAGAACTTTGAGCTGAGAAAAGCTGTTCTCAAGACTAAGAAAAATGAAGACGGCACCACCAACAGGTCAGAAAAGAAAATCCACAAACCCAAAACCGCAGAATTGCAAGACCGGGAATCTTTTCCTGTAAGTGATGCCGACATCCAAGACTACTCTGACAAGGCCTCTGACCTTGAAAAAGGGAACTAAACTACTTAACTACTTATTAAC
Source organism: Bacteroidales bacterium (assembly GCA_028690215.1). Classification (GTDB taxonomy): domain Bacteria; phylum Bacteroidota; class Bacteroidia; order Bacteroidales; family UBA932; genus Bact-08. The sequence goes on from JAQVBQ010000008.1 coordinate 23,919, forward strand.
TTTAACTACTTTAACTGAGTCTTTTTCACAGCACTCTCCGGACTTGTTGTGTTTTGCATCCTTGCAATCGCCACTGCATTCACCCTTGCATCCCTCTGTCTTGTGCTTTGCATCCTTGCAATCGCCCTGGCAACCGCCTCCATTACATCCGTCTGTTTTAATCACTCTTTTCATCTGGACCTGCTTGTGCATCATACCTGCCCCCTGAGGATTATTCTGACCCTGGTGCATCATATCCATCCTTACCCTCTGCTCCTCTGTAAGTATTGACCTCACTTTATTCCTGTGGTCCGCACTGATTTTCATCTTTTGATTCATGAGGTCAGTGATCTCATCAATCTTTGAGTTGATCTTTTTCATATCAGGCTTCTCAGCTGACTGCAATGTCTTGAGTTGTGCCTTCTTCTCATTCAGAAGATTGTTTACCTGAATCATCTGTTTATCATGAGCAAGCTTAAAATCGGCTATCTGCTTCTTTTGATCATCGGTGAATTTTGGAGCCAGTTTCTGGGGATCAGCTTTCATATAACCTCTCTCGGTAGCAGGCTTCATTGCCCTTCTCATCTCTTTTTGAGGCTCCTGTGCAGATAGGGTTGCAACTAGTGCAAACATTATTAACAAACTAAGCGTCTTTTTCATATTAATACCATTTTTATTGATTTCATGATTAAGACATCGGAGATAATAAAAGGTTTAATTATGCCAAAGATTTGTTACATTTGCGGAATTATTTTAAGGCATTATTTAACATAAAATCATAAATATGGCAGAAAAATTATTCGCTGAGTTTCCGCCTGTTTCCACCCAACAATGGGAAGAGGTGATCGCTAAAGACCTTAAAGGCGCTGACTACGAGAAAAAGCTCGTATGGAAAACACTGGAGGGATTCCCTGTTCGTCCGTACTACCGTGCAGAAGACTTGGAAAACTTAAAACACCTGCAAAGTGCCCCGGGTGAATTTCCTTTTGTTAGAGGCACAAAAACAACCAACAATTGGCTTATCCGCCAAGGTTACTGTGCCTGGGAGAGTCTTGAGAAGGCAAACGAGCAGGCAATTGACGGATTGAACAAGGGTGTGGAATCTGTTGCTTTCTGCATAGATGGCAAAAAAGCTCTCACAGTTGCCGATATGGCAAAACTTCTTAAAGGGATAGACCTTGCCAAGACAGAGGTCAATTTTGAAGGGTGCTCATGTGGTGCACCGGAAACAATAAAAGCCTTCATTTCATACGCAAAAAGTACAGGGGCAAAAGCTGACGAGGTTTATGCCTCTTTTGATTTTGATCCGATGAGAGCTTTGACAACTACCGGAGCATTCTGCTGCCCTGACTACAAGGCTGCTATCAAGGAGTGCATCTCTGCTGTTGCAGAATATCCTAGGGTACGCGTAATCGGTGTAGAGGGATATGCATTTAATGATGCAGGCTCTTCAATAGTTCAGGAGCTCGGCTTTGCTCTTGCTATGGGTAGCGAGTACATGGCTACTATCACTGAACTTGGTTTCTCTGCAGAAGAGGCAGCCAGAAGGATCAAATTTACATTTGGCATAAGTGCAAACTACTTCTTTGAAATTGCAAAGTTCCGTGCAGCAAGAATGTTGTGGTCAAATATCGTAAAGGAGTACGGCTCAACTAAAGAGTGCACCCAGAAGATGAAGATCCATGCTGTTACAAGCCAGTGGAACCAGACAGTATACGATTCTTATGTAAATATGCTCCGCGCAACAACTGAGGCTATGAGCGCCTCTCTTGCAGGAGTTGATTCTCTCGAGGTTCTTCCTTTTGACTACCAATACAACGAACCGGGAGAGTTCAGCAATCGTATCGCAAGGAATGTACAGATTATACTCAAAGAGGAGTCTCACTTCAATAAAGTTGAAGACCCTGCAGCGGGTTCCTATTATATCGAGACCCTGACCTCTTCTATAGCCAATGAGGCATGGAAACTGTTTGTCAAGGTTGAGGAGATGGGTGGTTACACTGAAGCTTTCACAAAGGGTTTTGTTCAGGCTGAAGTAAAGGCTACTGCAAACAAAAAAGACATGAACATTGCAACACGCAGGGAGACATTGCTAGGCACAAATCAATATCCTAACTTCACAGAAAAGGTTGATAAGGCTGTCACTTTAGATGTTGTAACCAGAGGGTCAGACATTGAAAAAAGCCCTGTCATGATAGCAGAGCCAATTGAGAAATACCGCGGAGCTCAGGCTTTCGAAGCACTTCGTTTCGCAACTGAGAAGAGCGGCAAACAGCCTAAGGCATTTATGCTTACCTATGGCAATCTCGCTTTCTGCCGTGCACGTGCTCAATTCTCTTGTAACTTCTTTGCCGTTGCCGGTATAGAGGTTGTGGACAACAACAGGTTTGCCACAATTGAGGAGGGTGTTGCCGCTGCAATCGAGGCAAAGGCTGACATCGTAGTAGCTTGTTCTTCTGATGACGAATATGCTGAATCAGTACCTCAGATCAACGCCCTGCTTGGCAATAAGGCTATCCTTGTTGTGGCAGGAGAGCCTGAGTGCAAGGATGAGCTTATCTCAAAAGGCATCAAGAACTTTATAAGTGTAAAGAGCAACTTACTTGAGACATTAAAGGGTTACCAGGCTCAATTGGGTATTTAATCATGTAATAAAAATTTTTAGATATGCGTCCAAAATTTTCAGAAATAAAATATAACGGAGGGAGTGCTGCTGCGCAGGAGAACTCAACATGGATGACCTCCGAGCAAATTCCGGTTAAAGGGGTCTACACTGCAAAAGACCTCGAAGGTATGGAACACCTCAACTATGCAGCAGGTATCGCACCTTTCCTCCGTGGCCCATACAGCACAATGTACGTACAGAAACCGTGGACTATCCGTCAATATGCAGGTTTCTCAACAGCAGAGGAGTCAAATGCCTTTTACAGAAGAAACCTTGCTGCCGGACAAAAGGGTCTCTCTGTTGCTTTTGACCTTGCAACACACAGAGGATACGATGCTGACCACCCTAGGGTTGTCGGCGATGTGGGTAAAGCCGGTGTAAGTATATGCAGTGTTGAGGACATGAAGGTTCTTTTCGACCAGATTCCTCTCAACAAGATGTCTGTTTCGATGACTATGAACGGTGCCGTTCTTCCTATCCTTGCCTTCTATATTGTAGCCGGCATGGAGCAGGGAGCTAAACTTGAGGAGATGGCCGGAACAATTCAGAATGATATTCTGAAGGAGTTCATGGTAAGAAATACATATATCTATCCACCTGAATTCTCAATGAGAATTATCGGTGATATCTTCTCTTACACAGCCAAGAATATGCCTAAATTCAACTCTATATCAATCTCCGGCTACCATATGCAGGAGGCAGGTGCTACTTGCGATATAGAGATGGCTTATACTCTTGCTGACGGCCTTGAGTATCTGAGAACAGGTATTGCTGCAGGTATGAGTGTTGACCAATTTGCTCCAAGGCTCTCTTTCTTCTGGGCTATCGGTATGAACCACTTTATGGAGATTGCCAAGATGAGGGCTGCACGTATGATATGGGCAAAACTGGTTAATCAGTTCTCACCTAAGAACCCTAAGTCACTTTCTCTCAGAACACACTGCCAGACTTCAGGTTGGTCTCTTACAGAGCAGGATCCATTCAACAACGTTGCAAGAACTTGCATCGAAGCTATGGGTGCAGCTCTAGGTCATACCCAGTCACTACATACAAATGCTCTTGATGAGGCTATAGCTCTTCCTACAGACTTCTCTGCACGTATTGCAAGAAATACACAGATTTATATACAAGAGGAGACAAATGTTACAAGGTCTCTCGACCCATGGGCCGGTTCATACTATGTAGAGAAACTGACTCAGGAGATTGCTGAACGTGCTTGGGCTCACATTGAAGAGGTGGAGAAACTCGGCGGTATGGCTAAAGCTATCGAGACCGGTATTCCTAAACTTCGTATAGAAGAGGCTGCTGCAAGAAAACAGGCAAGAATTGACTCAGGACTTGATACTATTGTAGGTATTAACAAATACAGACTGGACAAAGAAGATCCGCTCGAGATACTTGACGTTGACAACACTAAGGTCAGGGAGTCTCAGATTGCAAGACTTAAAGAGTTACGTGCAAACCGTGACGAGGCAAAGGTAAAAGCAGCCCTTGCTGCTATTACAGAAGCTGCCAGAAATAAAACAGGTAATCTTCTTGAACTTGCCATTGAGGCAGCCAAAGTACGTGCAACCCTGGGAGAGATTTCAGATGCATGTGAGGCTGTGGCAGGAAGATATAAAGCAATTATCCGTATGAACACAGGTGTATATTCTAGTGAGGTTAAGAATGACAGCGACTTTGAAAAGGCTAAGAAGCTTGTTGCTGAATTCGCGAAGAAAGAGGGACGTCAACCTCGTATTATGATTGCAAAACTCGGACAGGACGGACACGACCGCGGAGCAAAGGTTGTAGCAACAGGTTATGCTGACTGCGGCTTTGACGTAGATATGGGTCCTCTGTTCCAGACTCCTGAAGAGGCTGCAAAACAAGCTGTGGAAAATGACGTACACGTAGTAGGTGTATCATCACTTGCAGCAGGTCACAAGACTCTGGTACCTCAGATTATAGGTGAACTGAAGAAACTTGGTCGTGAAGATATTATGGTTATTGTCGGTGGTGTTATCCCTGCACAGGACTATGATGCACTTTACAAGGCAGGTGCTGCTGCCATTTTCGGCCCTGGCACATCAGTATCAGTTGCCTCAATCAAGCTTATGGAGCTTCTTCTTCAAAAGTTTGAGTAATCCGTTTAAATAAACTAAAGGTCGCCTGAAATATTTGTTCCGGCGACCTTTATTTTTAAAAAGAGAGATCTGCATATATGAAGAATAAGCTGGCTGCAATCGCAATACCACTCTATTACACCAATCTCGACAAATTTGACAGGTTGAGCATCTCACGCTGTTTTGAGCTGTGGAGTGATAAGTTTGACATATACTTTGTAAAGCCTGAGAGTCTTGATATTTCAAAAGTGCAGGAGGAGTACCGGAATGCTGAGACTATCTCATTTGCAGATTCTTATTTTTCAGATATTAAGGGATACAATCGTCTGATGTTATCTCCTGATTTCTATAGCAAATTCCTTGATTATGAGTATATTTTCATATATCAGACCGATGGTTACGCCTTTAAAGACGAGCTTGAAGATTGGTGCAAAAAGGATTATGACTATATCGGAGCACCCTGGATACCATCTCCCAAGCCTTTCCCATATCTGGACAAGGCTTTTGTAAAAATAAGGCGGGTAATAAATAACTTACAGAAAAAACCTGACAGATCGGAATTGTATTACCAGGTAGGAAATGGCGGAGTCTCTCTGAGAAAAAGCGCTGTTTTTTACAATACTGCACTTTCAGACAGGAAGAATATAGACCTCTATATATCCAGGCTGGGTGACAGTTCTTTGTTCAACGAGGATGTATATTGGTTCCACGCTCCCGGAAGAGGAGCTGACGGAAAGCTACACAAACCGGGATGCATGGAGGCTCTCTCCTTTGCATTTGATATGAATCCCGGTGAATGTTTCCGCCTTAACAACGGGCAACTTCCATTTTGTTGCCATGGTTTCTCAAAACCAAAATTTCAGAAATTCTGGAAGAGATTTATCAATCTCACTTGACTCGTTTGAAATCAAGATCCTGAAAATCGTAGCTGAAATCTGTCTCCGGAGAGATTGCTTTCATCACAAATCCATTAGGATTGCCTTCAAAATCCTTGCTGAACTTTATGAATGCGTCTGCATCAAAGCTTCTCTCATCCCACTTTACAACAAATGTATTGTCTAAATAATAGTAGAGTGTACCCTTCAACAGAGGTGACATCTCTGAAGAGAATCTAAGTTCACCATTGGCTAGAGTTATATTAACATTGCCAAACCAGTTGTCCTTGTATTTGCCTGAATAGCTCCTGAGCATAACTTCACCCGGAGCAAACTTTGAAGAATTTGCAACTCTTGCCCAAACCTTACTTACCACACTTTGTGCTTCTGAAAGATTAGCGACAAGCGCTTCTAGTGTCTCTTTCAATCTGTCTTTACCATAAACACCTATATAACTGTCTTTGATGGTATTTGTTATAGCTACGAATGCTCCTGATGCCTGCTGGTTTGTCAGTACAATTATACCGAGTTTGAGTTCCGGGATCATTGTAACCTGTGTCACCACACCTGCCAACCCACCTGTATGCGACACCTGCTTATATCCGTTTATATCATTTACTCTCCAGCCCAAAGCATAAGCAGAAAAATTAGTCTTATAGCCTGAACCGCCTCCCTGTATTATTGTCTGCGGTGACCACATCTCCTTTCCTGCTTTCTGTGAGAAGATCCTTTTTGAGAGGTTATCACCGTACTTTCCTCCGTTGAGTTGCATCATCACCCATTTACTCAAATCGTTGACACTGCTGAAGATACCGCCGGCAGCATTACCTACCGGTGTAAAGTTCATCGGAACTCTCTGAAGAGTTCCTTGTACCTTCACGTGTGCATCAATTACGTTCCTTTTGTCTTTAATCCTTTTATAACATGCGGCACTTCTGTTCATACCAAGCGGTAACATTATCCGGCTCTCTACAAATTCATCCCAGCTCATTCCCGAGACTCTTGCAACAGCCTCACCGGCAACAAGATACAACAGGTTGTCATAATCATATTTTGTTCTAAATGAGGAGACGGGTTTGAGGTATCTCATATTGTAGATTATATCCTTCAGAGTGAAATAGGATCCGTCTGGCCACAGCATAAGGTCTCCGGCCCCCAGACCGAGACCACTTCTGTGTGTAAGAAGGTCTTTTATTGTAAACTCGTTTGTGACATATGGGTCATATAGCTTGAATTCCGGGATAATATCTGTAACACGTGTCTCCCAGGTTATCTTACCCTCATCGACAAGTATAGCCAGGGCTGCAGCTGTAAATGCCTTGCTGTTTGATGCAATTGCAAAGAGGGTGTTTTCGTCTGTCTTCTCTTTTGTAACTATTGATGAGACACCATAGCCTTTCATATGTACTATTTTGTCATCTTTAACAACTGCAACCGCGATTCCGGGCACATTGAAAGATTGCATGGTCTTCTGGACCAGTTTGTCTATATCGTTAGAGGAGATTCCCTGTGCAAAGAGATTGAAGCTAAAAGACAGAAGAATAGCTATTGTAAGAAACAGACGGGATAGATATTGAAAGCTTTTCATAATTGAGGATTTAGTAACTGCAAGTTAGGAAAATTTGTTTAAATTCGCGTAAACAGCTTTTCATGGACACAATATTAATCATACTGGGCTTTTTCTTTGCATTTGCAGGGATTTTAGGATGTTTCTTGCCTGTTATACCCGGGCCTCCACTCTCTTTCATCGCCCTCCTCCTTGTTCACTTTACAAAAGGGGCGGACCTCAGCAGCAGTTTGCTGCTTACAATGGCTGTGCTTACAATTGTAGTGACAGTTCTTGACTATGTGATTCCCGCTTGGGGCACAAAAAAATTCGGTGGGACAAAATATGGAACATGGGGTGCAACCATAGGGTTGATAATAGGATTTTTCCTGGGTCCTATCGGTATCATAGCCGGTCCGTTTGTCGGAGCTGTACTGGGTGAGATGCTGGGTGGTTCATCCGGAAGCAAGGCTCTCAGAGCAGGTCTGGGCTCATTCTTCGGATTCCTTATGGGCGTCGGTCTAAAGCTAGTGGTTTCAGGAATTATGCTCTTCTACTACTTTAAGTACTCCCTTCCTGTAATAAAACAGCTTATATCATCTCTCTAAAAGCATCCGGAAGATATTCGATCAAATCGCCGGAAATAAGGGAGATCTCTCCAATATCCTCAGCAGCCATATCTCCTGCCAGTCCGTGTACATAAACACCTATACAGGCTGCCTCAACAAGTGTATAACCCTGCGCCAGAAGAGCCAGTAACACTCCTGTAAGGACATCTCCACTTCCTGCGGTTGCCATTCCGGGATTACCTGTTGTATTAACAAAATATTCTCCTTTAGGTGATGAAACAGTAGTTCCTGCCCCTTTAAGAACAACAACCGCTGAATATTTATGAGAGAATTCAGACTGTAGTTTTCTTCGGTTCTCTTCGGTTACAACCTCCCCTGTCAATCTGGAAAACTCCATTTTATGAGGAGTGAAAATAGTCCCCTTCGGCAAAAGAGGAAGCAAATCCCTGTTCTTTGCAAGAATATTGATTGCATCGGCATCAATTATCAGATTTGCTGGTTTTGACCTTAACAAGACCTCCATTGCCCTCACTGTCTCAGGATTTGTGCCTAATCCCGGGCCTACAGCTACGGCGTCATATCTCTCAAGTGGAGGAGACGCTGAGAAGAAATTGTGAGACGGATCAACACTGCACATCACCTCAGGAGCTGAAACCTGCATGATCTGATAGCCGCAAGATGGTATGTGAGTTGTCAACAATCCTGCACCAGATCTAATACATGCTTTCGAAGCAAGCACTGCGGCCCCCATCATACCATACGAGCCGGAGATAAGCATTGCGTGTCCGTAATCACCCTTGTGGGAGTCGGCTTTACGCCGCCTCATAAGACTCCTGATATATTCAGCAGTCAGATTTTCACTGTTGGCTGATTTTCTTTCCATAATACAATATTACATCAAATATGTGATTTTTCTCTATTTTTGGGGTCAACAAACTACTATAGAATGGCACTGAATTACTACAATATTGACCAGGAGGAGGTTCTCCGGGAGTTTGACGTGAATCCGGCATCGGGATTATCTTCCGGTGAGGCAGCAAAAAGAATCGGCACTTATGGATATAATCAGCTTTTGGCAAGAAAAAGAAAGAGCTTTATAAAGATGTTCCTTGACCAGTTCAAGAGCTTTATGATTGTTATTCTACTCATTGCCGCAATAATTTCCGGAATAACCGGCATTCTTGACGGAGAGGGGTTGCTTGACACCTTTGTAATTCTGGGAATTTTGATTGTGAATGCCCTTATAGGAGCTACACAGGAGATGAAAGCGGAGAATTCGCTCGAAGCTCTACAGAATCTAAGTGCACCTATGACAAAAGTATGCAGAGACGGAAAAGTAGTTGAAGTAGCCACTAAGGAGCTTGTACCCGGAGATATTGTCGTTATTGAGACAGGGGACATTGTCCCTGCAGATCTCAGATTGTTGGAGACTTTCAACCTTAAGATTCAGGAATCTGCAATGACAGGGGAATCTCTCCCGGTTGAAAAACAGACAGAGAGGCTTTATGAGGAGAATATATCTCTAGGAGACAGGACCAATATGGCTTTCACAAGCGGTATTGTGACTTACGGAAGAGGTCGGGGCGTTGTTGTGGCAACTGCCATGAAGACAGAGGTGGGTAAGATTGCCAGCATGATACAGCAGACTGAGGATACAGAGACTCCGATGAAACTTCGTCTTGAACAGCTCGGAAAATATCTCGGCATTGCCGCTCTTGCAATCTGTGCGGTAATATTTCTTGTTGGAATTCTATACAGCAACCCTGTACTGGATATGTTCATGACAGCTGTCAGTCTTGCTGTTGCCGCAATACCGGAAGGATTACCGGCGATTTCGACAGTTGTGCTTGCTATAGGAGTGCAAAGATTGGTAAGAAAAAACGCAATAATCCGTACACTGCCCTCTGTCGAGACTCTGGGAAGTGCCACAGTTATATGTTCTGACAAAACAGGAACTCTCACTCAAAACAGGATGACTGTAGTGAATATCTTCTCAGATAATAAAAGCACAAGGATTGATAATATTGAGAAGGAGTATCAGCTGACGGAGAGTGAACAGAGACTGATTAAAGGTGCAGTGCTCTGCTCGGATGCTCATCTGAGCCGTGATGAAGAGGGGCATTTCAAGACTACCGGAGATCCGACTGAGACAGCCTTAATTGATGCCGGTGTCAGATTTTCAGTTGACAAGAATCAACTGGAGGCAGGTGAGCAGAGGGTCGGAGAGATACCTTTTGACTCAGAGAGGAAGAGAATGACTACTATTAACAGAAGTAGCGAAGGCCAATACATGGTCAATGTGAAGGGTGGTCTTGACGAAGTTATGGGTGTATGCTCAAGGATATACGAAAATGGGAATATAAGGGAGCTCTCTGACAGTGATCGTGAGAGAATCAACACTGTAAACAGAGAGATGGCAGAATCTGCATTAAGGGTGCTCGCTATTGCCCACAAGGTAATAAGTGAGGTCCCATCGGTTATCAGTGTGGATACGATAGAGAATGATCTGATATTTGTAGGGCTTATAGGAATGATCGATCCGGCAAGGCCTGAAGTCATAGATGCTGTAAGAAAGTGCAAGGAGGCGGGAATAAGACCGGTGATGATTACCGGAGACCATAAGATAACAGCTGTTGCCATTGCCGGGGAGATAGGTATCTATAATGAGGGGGATAAGGCTGTCACTGGCGTTGAGATTGAAAAGTTGTCCGATGATGAACTGTTCAGCCAGGTCCGGAAGATATCGGTATATGCCAGGGTTGCACCTGAACATAAGGTTAGGATTGTGAAAGCATGGCAGAGACATGGTGAAACCGTGGCCATGACCGGTGATGGTGTGAATGATGCACCTGCTCTGAAACAGGCCGACATCGGAGCGGCAATGGGCATTGTCGGTACAGATGTGGCAAAGGATGCATCTGACATGATACTTACAGATGACAATTTTGCGACTATTGTATCTGCTGTTGAGGAGGGAAGAAGGATTTACTCAAACATACTGAAGGCTATACAATTCCTTCTCTCAACAAATATAGGAGAGATACTTCTCCTGCTTATTACCTCGATTTTCAACTGGGGAACACCTCTTCTTCCGATACAGATACTTTGGGTAAATCTGGTAACAGACAGCCTTCCTGCCCTTGCTCTGAGTGTTGACCCGGCTGAACATGATGCGATGAAGAGGAAACCACGCAACTCCAAAGCGGGATTCCTCACTAAAGGGATGATCTGGAGAATTTTATATCAGGGAGCCCTCCTTGGACTTATTCCTCTGGTAGCTTACCTTGTGGGAGTCAGGGATGGAGGAGAGACTCTGGGACGCACAATGGCCTTTGCATCACTTGTGTTTGCTCAACTGATGCATGTAAGGAATCTCCATTCCAACACATTGTCTTCATTCAGGACAAACCCGATGAAGAACAAACCTCTGATCGGAGCAATATTTGCCTCTGCCGGATTAATGCTGATGGTTCTGCTAATACATCCATTCAGAGTGGCATTCAAACTCTCATTGATGGACAGTCACCACTGGTATCTAGTATTGGGCCTGTCAGTGATTCCGATAATAGTTGTTGAGATCTTTAAGCTTTTAGGAATAAACGGGAGAAAGGATCAATAATCAACTTTGTAGTCGTTATCTGACTTAAAGTTTTCATACTCTACATCCTTCCTCATGATATGGAAGTTCCACCACTCATACAGGAAATTCAGGACAGACTGCGGAGATGGAGGGGTGCTGCTCATAAGATTCACATTGAACATTGCCACCTTGTATATATAGTCTTTATGAAAGCCTACATGCTGCTCGTAGTTCGGATATGAGAGGTTAAGCATATATTTCTCCTCTCGTTGAAAGTGTCTTAAGCTGTAATCCGTCATCTCTGAGAGTATCCTTGCAAATTCAGAGGAGGTGAAGTGATCCCCCTCAAGAAGATCTATAAGCTGATTATATATTTCAATTATATGTTTATGATCGCTGTCTATCTCGTTGTTCCCTATTGAATGTGAATTCCCCCACACAATCTTTTTATTCTTTTCCATATTCATTATAATTTATTGTAAAATATTCAAAACATCCTCTGTCAGCCATTGTAACGAAGGCTTCTACCTTTTTCCCCCGTATTTTCAATGCAATGTTCGAACAGAGCTTTCCTTTCAATGGTATCTCTTTAAGTAATTTGCCTTTTGGAGAGAGTATGACTACTGTCCCCTTTCCGTGTCTTGTCACAAAAAGGTTGCCCCACTTGTCGCAACGCATTCCATCCATACCAAAATCATCGAATTTAATTAGCTGACTCTTATTCGCTATAGTACCGGAAGGGGTTATGTCATATCTCCATATAACCCTGCTCACGGATTCGTTTACATATAACGTTTTGCCGTCAGGACTAACTTCGATGCCATTAGTGGTTCCCATATTCTCTTCCAACAGATGTACACCACCCTCTCTGTCAACCATCCACAGTTTGCCTGTGGACTCCTTCCAATTGGGATCGCTTGCATATATTATTTCTGAAACAGGTGAAATAGCAATATCATTAGGCTGATTCATCGCAGGCTCATGTGCGAACACGGCAATCGTCCGGGTGCGTGGGTCAACCTTCAGAATATTGTGTTTTGTATAATCGGCAATATACATGTTTCCTGCTTTGTCAAACCTTATGCCGTTCCCGACAGATCCCTCAGGAAGTCTGACATATAAAGAGGCTTTCCCTGTAAGTTCCACAGCACCGATAGTTCCCTGTTCGGAAAAATTGACTGCATACAACACACCTTTTTTATCGAAAGAGGGTCCCTCAATTCCTTTAGTAAATGTCCACTCGGGGAGTAGGTCACTGACTTGCTGCGAGTATGAGGGTATACTCACCGACAACAAAGATACTAATATCGGTATATATTTAATTTTATGCATATCAGATATATTTTATAATTACCTTTTTCATCATTTTTTCTTCCAGCAATACCTTCAGACGCCTTATAAGGTTTCTCCGGATCTCCAGCTCCACCGGGAGGGATGGATCATAATGGGCCTCGTTTATTTTTGTGCCTACAAGAAATTCAATGATATCACTCTCTGCAACTATCTTCAAAATCTCTCCGGAAGGAGAGTTGTCGGAGGTCTCTTCATCTCCCTTAGACTGAATCAGGTCTGCCAAATGTCCGAGTGTCAGGATTCCCTCTGTTACAAGGTCTGCCCCCTCCATTCTTGCTGAAGTAGGAAGGTTGCTTTTTCTGCTCTGCCCGTCATCGCCATAAACTTTGCGATTGAGCTCCCTTGCGATGATATGGGCTGTGGTACCTCCACAAATAACCTTTTTTCCCTGATAGCCCTCAAACTGTTCTGCCAGGAAAGGGTCACTCTCCTTATTGTACGGAGGTCCCGTACAGATAAGCATTTTCCTTGGGGCCCTCAGGTATACAACACCGCAGGTTATATCATCCTTTGCCTCGAAGAGATCATTGTTGAGAGCTTTCTGCATTACTATCTTTGAGAGGTCCTTAGCAGAGACATCGGGGTGCTTCACAACATAACTGCTTACAAATTCTATCAGTCCAGACCTCTCCCACCCTGATGGGAGCTGATTTGAACCAAGTCCGCTCTGGGTAACGCCGTCACTTACGAAAATCAGACGATCCCCTTTAAAGAGCATCAGGTTTGATTCGAGAAGCATCCTCTCTCCCTGTTTTGTACTTAGCTTCTGTACCTTTTTCCTTGCTTCGATATGTTTGGAATCACGAAGCAGGATATATTCCGGGTTGTCGAATTCCACAATGTGTGTCTCTCCGCTGTAGTCAATCTCGACAACACTGCATGTGGCATAACTGATATCCTTCACAGAGTCCTTTGGAAGGGTATCCATGATACTGATGAGGGATTCGACCAGAGGTATGTGCTGAAGACGATAATTGACAGCCATCGATGCAGTGAGCGTGCTTAGGACATTTGCCTTGATACCGCTTCCGAGGCCGTCAGAGAGAACTGCAATGAACCTGTTCTCCTCGGGATGCTTTCTCGAGATAAATGTATCGCCCGCTACAATCTGTCCCATCTTGAATTGCTGACTGTATGCGATCTCGATAAAAAATTTTTCTTCCTGTCCTGAAATTAACATACTCCTACTTTTTAGGTGTGTTGATTACACTCTTGAGTACGCTTTCCGTAAACGAGGCACTCTCTCCTAAAATATATGCTATACGCTGGACAGACTCGGCGTTCTGTCTTATTACCTCCTCAATCTTATCAGAGATAATCTCCTTCATCAATGCAGAGTCATCCAGATTCTGGACAATCCCGCACAAGAGTTTGTTCGGCTGAATACTGATAATTGAGAGTCTCAGATTGGCTCCCTCCTCCCTTATGTCAAACTCACTGGTCTGAGCTCCGTTTGCTATAACAGCAGAGAAATATCCGTGATATGGAACTATCTTTTTCAGATCTGCCCCGGCAAGACCGCCAAGTGCCTCTGAGATCATAGCCAACTCCTCCCCTCCCATTGAGATAAATTTCTCATTTGCATCCACCACTTTGAGGTTCTCATCTGTAAGAACAACTCCGTAAGGCATTTTTCTCAGCAGGATAGAGGCTTTGTTCTGCGCCTCCTTTCTCATCTGGGAGATGCACATCTCCCTCTCAGCTTTTCCATCTAGCATTGCAATGGCATAGGCACGACAATTATCATATCCGCATCCGGAACAGTTCAGCTCATCGGCTTTTGTCAACTTACCCATTGAGTGGAGCATCTGCTGAATCTCTTGTTCACTGTATGTACAGTTAATCTTATAGGGAATCTTATATTTTTCATTTGACAGATCGACATCTACAGATGGAAGAGGTATAGCAAGACCTGAACGTTTAAAAATATCATATTCAGTAAGAAGCTTGTTGCGTTTTGCTGCTATTCCCTGCTCCTTGGATGTGGCCGGCCCCTTGACACAGCCTCCGTCGCAAGCCATCAACTCTATAAATACACGCTTTGAGGGTTTCCAGGATGATATCCCGGAGCAAACCTCCATAACCTGGTTCATTCCGGAGAAGCACATGTAATTTGCGTCAACCGGTTCAACATCCTTGCACATAGTACTTATCATGCCGCTATCCACCGGGAACAGGCCCGCCCTGTCTGATGCCCCGATTACAAACCCTTTAGGAAGCGTAACCTTCTCCATATCAGAGAAATAAACACCCTGATCATCAAGCATGTCCCTGAACTCATTGAAAGTTATAACAGCATCTATCTCATCATCATAGAGGTCGCTCTCCTGTTTTTTTGAGAGGCACGGACCTATGAAGACCAATTTTTCATCAGTATATCCGCAACTCCTCAAAAGACGTGCATGGGCAACCATAGGAGAAACTATGGGAGCAAGATATTTTTCGTATTCCGGTTTATATATCTTTATATAGTTTACAACTGTAGGACAACATGTTGCAATAACTTTGTCGGTTTCAGAAGCCAAGAGGTACTCATTAGTCTTTCTGGCAACAAGATCTGCTCCCAGCGCAGTTTCAGACACCCCGGTAAAACCGAGACAGTATAGAGATTTCAACAAAGCTGTGAATTCAATATCGTTAAAATCAGAAATGAATGATGGAGCTAGACAAGCAATCATAGGCACGCCATCTTCAGCCCACTCCAGGATATCAGCACTCTCTTGTCTGTATCGCTTTGCTCCTGATGGACATGCATTTACACATTTGCCACAGTATATACAGTCATTTTTAATGACTGAGGCACTGAAATCCGACACCTTAATTGATTTGACAGGGCAAACCTTGATGCACTTGTAACAGTCCTGGCAATTGATTTTCTCAGTATATATTACAAGACCCTTTCCCATACTCAGATTTTTTAAAGATTCACAAATTTAATCATAATGATTGATTAAAATAAATTTGGATATCTCATTAGATATTTAGACATTTGTCTAAATATTAAAATGAACATTGCAAAACCCAATAGAGATGAATGATGTCTTCAAGGCGATGAATGATCCTGTAAGGAGAGAGATTCTCAAAATGTTGAGACAGGGAGATATGACTGCCGGCGAAATCTCTGCCCGTTTCGACATGACTGCCCCCAGCATCTCTCACCATCTTGACAAACTTAAGAGGGCGGGACTTGTAACAACTATCAAAAAGGGACAGTTTGTGCTCTATTCGATAAACACTACTATCATTAATGATCTTCTGGAATATATACTTACATTCAAGAAATAATAAACATCACTTTAACAGATATGAAAAAATATCTTTTTGAAATCTTTTTATTGATCTTTATAATTATACCATTTATCTACCTTGGTATAAATTATGACACCCTACCGGAAAGAGTCCCCACACACTTCGGATTGGACGGGACTGCAAACGGCTGGTCCGCTAAGAGTACCCTTTGGGTCATGCCGGCGGGATTATGCGCTTTGCTATATATAGTAATGTTTCTCATACCAATACTTGATCCCAAAAAAAGAATCGCGCTTATGGGGAAAAAATACAATCAGCTCCGGGCAATTTTTGCGATTTTCTTCTCTCTGCTCTCAATATATCTGATATATATATCCAAAGAGGGATCCCTTGAAAATCCCAACATTTTCTTTGCCATACTGGGCTTGCTTTTCCTAATGTTTGGAAACTACCTGCAGGCCCTGAGGGAAAACTACTTTTTCGGCATAAGGACACCTTGGACACTTGAGAGTGAAGTTGTATGGAGAAAAACACACCGACTCGGTGCTCGTCTCTGGGTCTCCGGCGGCCTGCTGACAATTATATTATCCGCTGTAATCAGAGACAGTCTTGTATTGGGAATATCCTTCCTGGTAATAGTCGGTATCATGAGCCTAACTCCGATTGTTTACTCATATATAGAATACCGTAAGGAACAAAATAAATTATAAACATTATGAAGATAAAGAATTTACTCTTTAGTATCATTTTTTGCTTTTCACTTTTCACTTTAATACCTGCTGAAAGTGTCGCTCAAGAGATTGATTTTAAAAAGCTCGATTCACTGTTATACACTCTTGAGTCTAACGACAGATTCATGGGAAGTATCGCCGTTGCCAGAGAGGGAAAGGTGATTTACACATCCTCTGTCGGATATAGCGATAAAGAATCAGGAGTCAAGGCAGACAACATGAGCAGATACAGAATAGGCTCCATATCCAAGATGTTTACAGCAGTTATGGTTTTCAAGGCTGTTGAAGAGGGTAGACTCTCTCTTGAAATGACGCTCGACAAATTCTACCCCTCCGTGGAAAATAGCAACAAGATAACATTGGCAGACATGCTGAACCATCATAGCGGAATACACAGTGTTACGGATAACAAGGACTATCTTGAATGGAACACAAAACCTGTAGCTAAGAAAGATATGGTGAAACTTATCTCAGAGGGCAAAAGCGAGTTTGACCCGAAGAGCAAAGCCAAATACAGCAATTCAAACTATATTCTTCTCTCTTTCATACTGGAAGATGTATATGGCAAGAGCTACAGGGATATTTTAAACAAGAAGATTATTAAGCCGCTCTCACTGAAATATACAGAGATGCCTGCAAACGGGAAGAAACTAATAGGAGAGTGTAAATCATACAGATACGACGGAGGCTGGGTGAAAGAGAGTGATACGGATCCTTCCATACCTGTCGGTGCAGGGGCAATTGTCTCAACACCTTCTGATTTGTTACTTTTCATCGATAATCTCTTTTCCGGAAAGTTATTATCTGAAGCCTCTCTGAAGCAGATGATGACTTTAAAAGATGGATACGGACATGGAATTTTCCCACTTCCTTTATACGACAAAAAACTATTTGGTCATACCGGTGGTATTGACGGTTTTGCCTCTATCCTTACAATAAATCCGGATGACAGGATAGGTGTTGCACTTACTTCAAACGGAAATAACTTTAATATAAACAATATCTTCGCAGCGGTGTACAGTTGCGTTTACGGAAAGCCTTTTAGCATACCATCTTTCAGTAAAATAGCTATTTCAAAAGAGCTTGTCCAAAAATACTCCGGAGTTTACTCGAGTAAGCAACTGCCGTTTAAGTTAGAGATTTCATCCGAGGGAGAAAAGGTGTTTGCTCAGGCTACAAATCAGAAAAGATTCGAGATAGAGGCAACAGAGCCTAACACTCTCTGTTCATCAGACAGGACAATTGTCTTCATTTTCAATCCTGAAACAAATGAGATGACACTCAAGCAATCAGGATTTACCTTTACATTCACAAAAAATCAGTAAAAAAGAATAAGAAGCTTGACACTCAGGAGTTCTTCTCCAGAGTGTTGAGCTGCCTTAAAGCAACTTTAGGGTTTGAAAGTACGACACACCCGTTTAAACAGCCTCCCTCACACATCATTACCTCAACAAGGTTGGAGTCTGATTTACCTGTCGTAGCCTTTGTCTTTAGAATTTTTATTGTATCTCTGTTTATTCCATTTATCACCTCTGTCTTTAATTCTGACGGATTTCCAAGATACTTGACCACCGAGGCGGCAACTCCCCCACTCTTTGCATACATTCTTCCACTCATATCGATAGTTGAATCCTGCACATAGCCTGCTGAATCCTCAACTATAATTCCCTTTGCCCTCATCATGGCATCAACCTCCTCAAAGGTCATAACATAATCTATATCAGGATCGTTTATCCCCTCTACTCTTTTTGCCACACAAGGGCTGATAAAGACTGTTAACGCTTTTGGATCCTGCTCCTTTACCAATTTTGCTGTGAATGATGCAGGTGTTGCTGTGTGTGATATATAAGGTACAAGTTCCGGCATATATTTTTCAGCCCAGAGTTTATACGATGGACAACATGAGGTTGTCATAAAAGACTCGCCATTTTCCACTACCCTCTCTTTCCACTCTTGAGCCTCATTGCTGGTAGTAAGATTTGCTCCCTTGGCAACCTCCACAACCTCATCAAAACCGCAAGCCTTGACTGCGGAGAGTATTTGCGGCAATGTTGCCTGATACTGTCCGGCAAGTGCAGGGGCCACCATTGCAACCAACTTCTTTGCTGGATCTAATATATCTCTTATAATCTGTACAATTGTTGTCTTTGTCATAACTGCTCCGTATGAGCAGATATCCTTGCACTTTCCGCAGGCAATACACTTATCCGGGTCAATGTGTTCAATTCCGTAGTAATCTTTTGATATTGCCTTTACAGGACAAGCTTCTTCACATGGTACCGGGGTATAAACAATAGCATGATAAGGGCAGGCTTGCATGCATCTGCCGCAACTCACACAAACCTCCTGATCAATGTGGGCTTTCTTTCTGACTGATATCGCCGTCTTGTTGCAGGCATATGTACAGGGGTGGCCAACACAGCCACGGCAGACGTTTGTTACAGTGTAATTATACTTCAGGCATGAGCTACAAGCCTCGTCTACAACGGTAAGCATGACATCTTCCGTATCCTGTGGCATCTTTGCAAGCTGAGCATACTCCTTCAATGTTGTAAGCTCATCGAGCTCCTCTTCCGGCTTAAAACCGAGTATTATCATAAGCCTGTGCCTTATTACTGCTCTGTCCTTATGTATACAACATCTGCTGAAATGCTCACCTTTTGGTCTCATCTCAAGAGGAATTCTGTCCACTCCCTCCAGCAGACGCCCTTCAAAACATAGTTTACTAACTCTCTCTAATAATTCCCTCTTGATTTCAGTAGCTTGATTGTACATACCAGTTCAAAATTTTAAACCGCAAAAATAGCCATTGAAGGCCTAAGGCACAAAAAATATTTGTCATTTATTGAACAATTCATATTTTTGTGAATTGATTCGATAATATGTACAGAGAAATAAGCATATCAAAAAGCTCTTCAAGTGTGTCTTCTGACACTCTCTCTGTAATCATGTCATCTATGATAATGCGAATGCATCGCCAGATGCTAGGTTAATTTCCGGATCTTTCGCAGGTCCCTTGGGTGTAAGCCCAAAAATCCAATCAATCATACAAATATTCTAATCAAAGGAAGCATTATTGCATTTCCTGTGCATGAACACTCATGAACAGACATTATTATAGTTCGGACTCTCCGTTTGTACTTGAATGCGGAGATAGTTTAAAGCAGATTGAGATCTGCTATCACACAACAGAGAACATCAGCCGGGACAGAGAGGTAATCTGGATCTGCCACGCACTGACAGCAAACTCAAATCCGGAGGAGTGGTGGCCGGATTTAGTCGGAAAAGGTAAGCTTTTCGACACAGATAAATACACCGTAATTTGCGCCAACATGCTTGGATCGTGCTATGGAAGCTCCGGCCCTACATCTTGTGATGAAACCGGCAGGCAATTCCTGCTCTCATTCCCCGCAATAACAGTAAGGGATATTGTAAGATCGCAGAACTTGCTCAGGGAGCATCTTGGAATAGAGAAAATCGACCTAGTTGTAGGCGGTTCTATCGGAGGATTTCAGGCTATCGAGTGGAGTATCATGTACCCTGAGGTAGTCCGGAATATGGTACTTTTAGCTTGTAATGCACAAGTGTCTCCATGGGGAACAGCCTTCAACGAGTCTCAGAGAATGGCGCTCTTTTCCGACATTTCATTTGAAAAACAGGAGAGTCCCGAGGGGGGGGCAAAAGGTCTTGAAACTGCACGTTCAATAGCATTGCTCTCCTATCGCTCGTTCAGGGGATATGGAATTACACAGCGGGAGAGTGATGAAAATAAAATCTTTCCGGAAAGGGCTTGCAGCTACCAAAGGTATCAGGGGAAAAAACTCCGTGGCAGATTTGATGCATACTCATATTACTGTCTCACAAAATCCATTGACAGTCACAACTCCGGCAGAGGTCGCGGCGGAGTTACCAACGCGTTGTCAAAGATAACAGCTAAAACCCTGGTTATCGGAATTGACAGTGATGTACTTTTTCCCATAGAAGAGCAAAAATTTCTTGCGGATAATATCAAACAGGGTGTTCTTGAAATTATCGGATCGGATTTTGGCCATGACGGCTTTTTGCTGGAGTGGCAATCAATTGAATATAAAATAAAAAAACATATAAAATTTCTGAATTAATATGCAGGTATTAAAATTCGGGGGTAGTTCGGTTGCAGATGCAGCCAATATTTCCAACGTTGTAAAAATTGTCAGAGAGAGTGTCAAAAAGGACCGTACCATTTTAGTTGCATCAGCGCTAGGCGGATGTACTGATAAACTGATAGAGATAGGAAAACTTGCAGCAATGCAGGATGAATCATATAATGAGTTGATTGATAAACTGGAAGAGAGACATCAGAAAATAATATGGGAGCTGCTTCCAATAGATTACCAACATGCCCTCTCCTCAAAAACAAAAAACACATTCAACCAATTAAGAGAGATATGCAAGGGAGTATTCTATCTCAAAGAGTTGAGCAATTCATCTCTGGACCTCATCATGAGTTTCGGGGAGGTCCTCTCTACCAGAATAATCAGTGAGCGTTTCTCTTCAATGGGTATAAACAACTTCTGGGCGGATGCCCGAGAGATAATCAAGACCGAGCCCGGCAGCTCCGGCAATGTTGTCATAAAGCAGGTTAGCTATTCAAATATCAAAAAGATGCTAATTTCAAACCGGCAGCGCTTGATTGTAGTTCCCGGTTTCATTGCTAGTGACCTTTTGAAAAGGACAACAACACTTGGCCGGGGAGGGTCCGATTATACTGCCGCATTACTTGCGGAAGCAACTGAGGCAAGGGAGCTTCAGATATGGAGTGATGTAAACGGAATGATGACTGCAGATCCGAGAATAGTTCCTGAAGCAATTACCATCAGGCACATTTCATACAAAGAGGCACAGGAGCTGTCTCATTT
Source organism: Bacteroidales bacterium (assembly GCA_028690215.1). GTDB lineage: Bacteria > Bacteroidota > Bacteroidia > Bacteroidales > UBA932 > Bact-08. Next base: position 45,469 of record JAQVBQ010000008.1, read on the forward strand.
CGGCGCAAAGGTTATCTACCCTCCCACTATTCAGCCGGCGATAAGAAAAGGCATTCCTATTGTTGTGAAAAACACTTTTGACCCTCAGGATCCGGGAACCATTATCGAGAACAATCCTCCTGAAAGCCGAGGGAAAATCAGAGGCATTTCAAGAAGCAACAAAATTGCATTGCTCTCTATGGAGGGAAGCGGTATGGTTGGTGTTCCCGGTTACTCTGCAAGACTATTCAGTACGTTGGCAAATGTGGGAGTTAACATTGTCCTGATTACACAAGCCTCATCTGTTCACACAATGTGTGTTGCAATAGAGGATAGTGATGCTGAAAAGGCCAAAAGGGCTGTAGACAGTGTGTTTGCATATGAGATAAGCCTAAATAAAGTTAATCCCCTGAATGTTGAGAGAGGTTTCTCCATCATATCACTTGTCGGAGACGATCTGAAAAACCAGTCCGGAACAGGAGGAAAGATGTTCAATGCTATAGGTCGTTCAGGAATTAATATAAGAGCAATAGCCCAGGGATCATCAGAAAAAAACATCTCGGTTGTTGTAAAAGAGGAGGATTCAGACCTTTCAATCAAGGTAATACATGATGAATTTTTCGGAGAGGAGAAGAAAAAGCTGAATTTATTCATAGCCGGATACGGACAGGTGGCAAAAGCACTCTTATCTATAATTGATTCACGCCGGGATTGGCTATATAGCAAAAGAGGCCTGGAGATCTCCATCGTTGCAATTAGCAACAGCAAAAAGATGATTTCAGACAAAAGGGGTATTCAGATAAACCAGATTGAATCTTTGCTCCCTCAGGGAGAAGCCTCCGATATAAACAGATTCCGTGAAATATGTTGCGATATGAGCCTACCTGAGAGTCTCTTTGTAGACTGTACTGCAGACAGATCTATCCCGTCACTCTATCAGGAGTTCCTGCAATCCGGCTGCAAGGTTGTAACCTGTAATAAAATAGGTCTGAGTTCCTCTCAGGAGAGTTATGATTCTCTTCAGGAGATCTGCATCAATACCGGAGTTCAGTTAAGATATGAGACAACTGTAGGGGCCGCATTACCAGTAATTTCAACAATAAGAGAGAGAAGAGAGTGCGGGGACAATATACGAAGAGTTGAGGCGATACTCTCCGGGACTCTTAACTATCTGTTCAGCAAATATGACGCCTCTGTCAGATTCTCAGACCTTGTCGAACAGGCAAGAAGGGCCGGCTATACAGAGCCGGATCCAAGGATTGATCTGGCAGGGACAGACACTATGAGGAAGGCACTGATTCTTGCACGGGAATCAGGATTCAGGTTGGAGCCGGATGAGATTAAAGTCATACCATTCCTAAATGATGCTATATTCACTTCTGATATAGAAATTTTCTACGCCAGGCTCAGAGACTACGAAGATAAAATTGCAGCGAAGTTCAGAGAGTCGGCGGCAAAGGGCGAGAGGTTGAGGTTTATTGCGAGAATTGAGAAGGATGGCTGCAGTATAGGATTGGAATCCGTAGGTGCTTCACACCCATTTTACAATATTTGCGGCAGAGATAACTCCGTTATGATATACAGCGATGAGTATACCTCTCCTCTGATAGTGACAGGTGCGGGTGCAGGAGCATCTCTTACTGCATCAGGTATTTTTTCAGACCTTTTGGCTTGAAAATTTTTATACCTTTGCGACAAAGAGATCACAGATGGGCACATATACAGAAAAAAATATCAGGACACTTAACTGGAACGAGCATATAAGGCGCAGACCGGGAATGTATATAGGAAAACTCGGCGACGGTTCTTCACCTGATGACGGTATTTACATACTGCTCAAAGAGGTTATAGACAACTCTGTCGACGAATTTGCCATGGGATTCGGAAAGGCAATATATGTCAGCATCAAAGAGCGATCTGTAACCATCCGTGACTATGGACGCGGCATACCTTTGGGAAGCCTGGTGGATGCCTCCAGTAAGATCAACACCGGTGGCAAATACGACGATGAAGCTTTCAAGAAATCTGTCGGTCTGAACGGAGTGGGTCTGAAAGCTGTAAACGCGCTTTCTGTGTCATGTCATATACAATCCTACCGTGAAGGAGAGAGCCATTTTGCCAAGTTCAGCAGAGGAGAGTTGATTGAAGAGGGAAGAATAGCAACAAGCGAGAAGAACGGCACACTGGTAACATTTATAGCAGATGATGAGCTTTTTGAGAACTATACCTACAACTTCGAGTTCGTAGAAAATATGCTCAAGAACTACTCCTACCTGAACACCGGATTGACAATAAAATTCAATGACAAGGAGTTCTTTTCAAAGAATGGGCTTCTTGACCTTTTGAACGAAGGACTGACCAAAGAACCTCTCTATCAGCCGATTCACCTGAAAGGAGATGACATTGAAATCGCAATAACTCACGGAAATGACTATGGAGAGGGAATATCCTCATTTGTAAACGGTCAGTATACAACACAGGGAGGAACACATCTTGCGGCATTTCGTGAAGGAATTGCCAAGACTCTCAAGGAGTTCTACAAAAAGGATTTTGACCCGAGTGATGTAAGACAATCTATAATTGCCGCCGTAAGTATCAAGGTCCAGGAACCGCAGTTCGAGGGACAGACAAAAACCAAGCTTGGTTCAAAGGAGATGACTGCCGGGGGGATAAGTATCAGGAACTTCATTATTGATTTTATAAAGGACAACCTTGACAACTACCTTCACAAGCACCCCGAGACAGCTGACATCATTTTAAAGAAGATTCTCGATTCAGAAAAAGAGAGAAAAGCAATTTCAGGTATCCAGAAGCTTGCAAGGGACAGGGCTAAGAAAGCCAACCTCCACAACAGAAAACTGAGAGATTGCCGAATACATTACAACGACAAGAATGAAAGAGCCGAAGAGAGCACTCTCTTTATAACAGAGGGAGACTCTGCAAGCGGTTCAATAACAAAAAGCAGGGATGTTGCCACACAGGCGGTATTCAGTCTCAGGGGAAAACCCCAGAACTCATACGGATTGACTAAGAAAATTGTATATGAGAATGAGGAGTTCAATCTTTTGCAAGCAGCACTCAATATAGAAGAGGATCTTGAAAATCTGAGATACAACCAGATAGTAATAGCAACCGATGCCGATGTGGATGGTATGCACATACGTCTGTTGCTGCTCACCTTCTTCCTGCAGTTCTTCCCGGATTTGATCCGTCAGGGACACCTCCATATTCTGCAAACGCCTCTTTTCCGTGTCAGAAATAAAAAAGAGACCATATACTGTTATTCGATCGAAGAGAGGGACAGAGCAATAAAGAAACTTGGGTCAAACACCGAGGTTACCAGGTTCAAAGGACTTGGAGAGATCTCCCCGGATGAGTTCCGCGGATTTATCGGGGAGAATATAAAACTTGAAAGGGTAAGGCTCAGCAATGATGATAACATTCCGGAACTGCTGGAGTTTTATATGGGCAAAAACACCCCGGACCGACAGGGTTTCATCAGGGCAAACCTGAGACAGGATGTCATAGTAGACGAGCTATAGTGCTCTATTCCTAAGATATTCCCTTCTCTCCTGAGAGGGTAGTTTTCCAAAAACAGCCTTGTAAGAACGGTTCATAGTTCTAAGATTGCTGAACCCGCACTCGAGCGCAATGTCAGATAAGGAATCCCTCTTTTCAGACCTCAATAATTCATATGCATGTCTGACACGCATTGAGTTTACATACTCTCTGAAATTACATCCTTTGGTCATCCTGATATAGCAGGAGATATAACTCTTGTTGGTGGCTGCTGCTCTTGCCAGTTTTGAGATAGTCAATGCAGGATCCAGAAATAAAAGTTCTGAAGCCATAAGTTGATCTGCCCTCCTACCCGCTTTTTCAACTGTAGCAGAGGTGTATAAAACCGGCTTTTCATATAACAGCCCGGAGAGATAAAGCAGTTTCTTCAGAAAATCTCCTCTTCTGCTACTCATGCTCGCGGAGTAGTTTCTGCTCCTTACACCAATCTGCCGGCGTGTTGCCAAGATAGTACCTGAACGCTATTGAAAATGTAGCCATAGATCCAAACCCCGATCTTGTGCATAGTTCCTGAATGTTCAGAGAGGGGTCCTCCATGAAGAGCCTCTTGACCTCCTCTATCCTGTAGTAATTCACGAACTGGTTGAAGTTGAGATTGTGCTTGTCGTTTATAATACGCGAAAGATATGTTTTATTTGAATAGAGATAGAGTGCAACCTCCCTTATCTTAAGGTTCTGCCTGAGATATGGCTTCTTTTGATCAAAATAGAGTATCAGCCTCTCATAAAGATCATCACCACGTAGCCTGTCGTTCAGACTCCGGGCAACACTATCCTTCCTCTCAATAGCTCTGTCGACCGGAATCCCGATTTCATCACTCTCCCCGGCTTCTGTGCCGGGAAGACATATAGGTGCGAATAATATATAACCGTTAAAGACAATCAGCAAAAAGAGAATTGTCCACACATAAACATAATCCAGTTGTATAAATACGAAGATGATAGCTAGTAATGACAGGACTACCTCTGACAAAAGAAGGAACAAACCTATTTTTATCTTTTCTACGACATCCCGGTCTGATTGTGACATAGAGGTTAATCTACCTCCTATTTTCCATACAATCAAAACTGTATCTGCAAGAAACGGGAGTGCAATGAGGATTGTAAAAACCTTCTCCAGATTAACAGGCAAATCTCCTATATAATGGTATTTCAACACTAAAGCTGTATAGAATAAAGAAGCAATCACCACTTTGATTAACGAAAAATTGATAGAACTCTTACCTATTTCCATCTTCCGTGAGATATATTTTCTCAGGGGAGTTGTAATAATTATCAGACTAAGAATTGTTAAAAGAGCACCATGTATGAAATCCTTCTCTGGGAAATTCACGTGTGCTAATAACCTTAACAAAAGAATGACTGCAATTATAGGGAAAATCACAGACATGGTCCTGATAAGCCTTCTCTCACCTTTACTGAAATCCTTTTTTATAAACAACAGAAAAGGAAAGTACAAAGAGACAATTAGAAAAATAAGAGTAAATAGAAGCTCAATCCTTGACTGAACCTCTATAAAGTCAGATAATAAATTCATATAGATTTAGTTAGGTTGATTCAAATATATAAAATAAATTTTACTCCAACCAATCTAATTTATTACTAACTAATAATTTATCTGATTTTTGATTTTTTTGACAATTTTAAAAAAGGGTGATTAATGGAAGGGTTACTTCTTAATCTGATCAAATCCTTGCCCGTAAACACCCATAACATTTCCTACAGATATAAAGGCACTCTTGTCAACCTCTCTGATTACCCTGAAGACAAAATTACTTTCAGTCCTCCTTACAATAACCATCAGAACCTTTCCCTTCTCCTTTGTAAACCACCCCATTGCATCGATTACAGTGACACCTCTGCCGATTGCGGTGATTTTTTCTGCTATCTCCTCATACTGTTTTGAGAAGATAAATATCTGGATTGACTGCCTTGCTCCGGATAGTACCAGGTCTACAGTGTAACTCACTACTGTAATAAGTATGTATCCGTAAATAACCACTGCAAGTTTTTCACCCAGGGATGAGTCGCCCGGAATGAGCATGGAGCTGGTTATTATGATTATATCACAGTAGAGTATCAGTTTTCCCGGAGAGATATTTCTGTATTTGGAGATCATAAGTGCAATAATATCTGTACCACCTGAGCTGCCGCCTTGTGTAAATGTTATTGCTATACCAAGACCCGAGAATACACCTCCCATTATTGCCGAGAGCAGTTTTCCGTTTCCTATTGCAATATCTTGTATTAATTCATCAGGAATCAGCCCCGGGATAATTTTAAAAAAAATTGATACTATTATAATTGCATAGACAGTCTTAACTCCGAACTGTTTGCCCAGCACTTTAAGTGCAATGAGAACCAGAATTCCGTTTATTATTATATAGCTGTAGCTTATAGGGAATCCTGTGGAATAGAGGATTATGGCAGCGATACCGGTCGCTCCCCCTCCGACAAGGTTGTTTGGTACGAGAAATGTGCTCCAGCCCAGGACATACAGCAGAAGTCCTATGGAAATTATCAAGTACTCCTTAATAATTATGTAAGGCGTTCTTCTTTTTTTCTCCATGATATTTTTCCACCTTTAAATTTATCAAAACCTTCGCCATATACACTCATCACAGGGGTAACGGTCATGAATGCATCTTTGTCTATCTCTTTTACCAGGTCGGTAACGTCAGAAACCTGATTTTTTCTCAGTACTATTATCAATACACGGCTCTCCTTCTGAGAGTACCACCCTGTCGAGGTTATTGCTGTGACCCCTCTTTTCAGGTCGGTTATTGCCCTGTCTGCTATCTCCTTATACTTAGACGAAAAAATGTGTATCTGTACGGATTGTTTGTTTCCTGTAAGAATCATGTCAATTACATAAGAGAAGGAGACCATCTCTATATATCCATAGATCACATCTGACAAGCTCTTGCCCGGGATGAAAATCACTGAGCCTATTATTATCAAATCGCAGAAGAGAAATACCCTTCCCGGGGAGGTCTCCCTGTATTTGGAAATGATAAGAGCAATAATATCAGTCCCTCCTGTACTGCCACCCTGCAGGAATATTATCCCTATGCCAATACCGCTCATTGTGCCACCAATAACGGAATTAATCAGCTTATCCTCTATGTCGGTCACCCAAGGTATTAGTGGAAGGAATTTGAAGAAAAGAGCAGCAACAGAGATACAGTAAATAGTCTTGAATCCGAATCCGTTTCCAAGGATAAGGAATCCGACTCCAAGAAGAACAGCATTTATAAGCAAATATGAGTAGAATACCTCTACGCCTGTAGCATATTGGATAACAGAGGCAAGACCGCTTACACCGCCGCCGGCAATCTCTACAGGAATAAGGAAGGCTGTCCAGCTGAAAACAAAGATGAACAACCCAATAGTCATTAAAGAATACGATCTTAAGGTTTTCAAAACTGAATTGTCCATATCGCCAATTTTAAAGATATATTTCCGATTTAGAATAGATGACAGCTTTTCCTCTTATCACAACCGTTCCATCTTCAACCGTGCAATCTATGACACCACCCCTCTCCGAAAGCTGTTTAGCCAAAAGCCTCTTCTTATCAAGCCTCGATGCCCAGAAGGGGGCCAACGAGCAATGTGCGGAACCGGTTACCGGATCTTCCAGAATGGTAGCCTGTGGAGTAAAAAATCTTGATACAAAATCACAATCGTTTCCGGGAGCTGTCACTGCAACTCCACCCGGATCAATGTTTATCTCATCGAAAACAGAGCGTGAAATCTCAATAAGCTCAATCTCCTCCTGTGTGGAGTAGACGAGAATATAATCCCTTGCTTTGAGTACTTCGTTCGGTTTTATATTGAGACTGTCATATATCTCTTCCGGCAGAGCAGCCTTCTGTGGCTCTCTCAGAGGAAAATCCATAGCATACATGTCACCGTCAATCCTGACCTTTATGGGACCTGAATGGGTGTCAAACTCTATCTCCTGCTCCTTACACTTGTACCATGAAAACAATACGTGTGCGGCTGCAAGTGTGGCGTGACCGCACAGGTCTATCTCAATATCCGGATTAAACCAACGGAGGGAGTATTTGCCATTACCAAGCGGAAGGATAAATGCTGTCTCAGGCAACATATTCTCCCTGGCAATTTTATTAAGCAACACATCCGATAGTTTTTCCTCAAGAAAAACAACGGCTGCAGGGTTTCCTGAAAAAACCTTGTCAGTAAAGGCATCAACTTGAAACGCTTGAAGGACCATTAAGAAACGATATTAATAATTTTACCAGGTACAATAATTACCTTTTTAATCTTGCTCTCACCAAGATACTTTACGGTATCAGGCTGGGCAATTATATACTCTTCTATCTCTTTTGTAGAGAGTGCTCTGCTCAGGGCAACCTTGAATCTCATCTTTCCGTTAAAAGAGACAGGATATTCAAAAGTGTCCTCAACTGTGTATGACTCTACATACTTAGGGAATGATGCGTTTGAAATACTCTCCTTATGTCCCAGCATAAACCATAGCTCTTCGGTTATGTGAGGTGCAAAAGGAGAAAGAAGGATCAACATCGGCTCCAGTATTTCCCGTTTGTTGCAACCTACCTCATAAAGCTCGTTAACGGCAATCATAAAGGCACTCACACTTGTGTTGAACGAGAAACCCTCAATGTCATCGGCGATTTTTTTAATCAGTTTATGAAGTATTTTCAACTCTTTCGCAGATGCGCTCTCCTCTGAAACAGCGAATGAGTCCCTGTTGAAGAAGAGTCTCCAGAACCTTTTCAGAAAACGGTGAACACCGTCAATGCCGTTTGTGTCCCATGGTTTTGACTGCTCAAGCGGACCAAGGAACATCTCATACATACGCAGCGTGTCTGCTCCGTAATTCTCGCAAATCATATCCGGGTTGACAACATTGAACATAGACTTGCTCATCTTCTCTACAGCCCAGCCACAGATATACTCCCCATTCTCAAGGATAAACTCTGCATCTGCATATTCAGGCATCCACTCTTTGAAAGCATTGATGTCAAGCCTGTCATTTGAGACTTTATTTACATCAACGTGTATCTCTGTAGTATCATATTTGTCTTTCAAACCGTATGATACAAATGTATTTGTCCCTTTTACCCTGTAAACGAAGTTAGACCTTCCCTGGATCATACCTTGGTTTATCAGTTTCTTGAACGGTTCCGGTTCACAAACATATCCCAAATCATAAAGGAATTTATTCCAGAACCTTGAATAGATCAGGTGACCAGTCGCATGCTCAGTACCTCCTATGTAGAGGTCCACATTTCTCCAGTAATCATCTGCCTCTTTGCTCACCAATGCCTTATCATTGCGGGGATCCATATATCGGAGATAGTATGCGCTGCTTCCGGCAAATCCCGGCATAGTGCTCTTCTCTATCGGATGGCCATCAAAGGTCCAGTTTTCAGCCCTTGCCAAAGGCGGCTCTCCGCTTTCGGTCGGAAGGAACTTATCCACCTCGGGTAATCTGAGAGGCAGATTTTCAATATCCATCGGAGTTGCTATACCATCTTTGTAATATATCGGGAATGGCTCACCCCAATATCTCTGACGTGAGAAAATTGCATCCCTGAGGCGATAATTGACCTTTCTTCTGCCTATCCCTCTCTTCTCCACCTCTTCGATTGCCGCAGGAATTGCCTGTTTTACAGACATTCCCGACAAGAATCCGGAATTGCACATTATACCATCTTTTGCATCAAAACTCTCCTCCGATATGTCACACCCCTCTATCAACGGAATAACAGGAAGATTGAAATGTTTTGCAAAAGAGTAGTCCCTGCTGTCGTGTGCAGGAACAGCCATTATTGCTCCGGTTCCATAACCGGCAAGCACATATTCTGATATCCAGACAGGGATTTTCTCCTCAGTAAAAGGATTTGTTGCATAGCTGCCGGTAAAGACACCTGTAACCTTACGTGTCTCGGCCATCCTCTCCCTCTCTGTCTTCTTCTTTGCATAATTAAGATACTCCTCGACTGCGCCCTTTTGCTCCGGGGTAGTCAATTTCTCAACCCAATCACTCTCAGGAGCGAGCACCATGAATGTGACTCCGAAGATTGTATCAGCCCTGGTTGTAAAGATCTCCATGTCATACTCCTCAGTTCCGTTGGAAACCTTAAAGAGCATCTCTGCACCCTCTGAACGTCCTATCCAGTTACGCTGCATATCCTTAAGCGAATCAGTCCACTCCAGGTTGTCAAGATCGTTAAGCAATCTCTCTGCATAAGCAGAGACTCTAAGCTGCCACTGGCGCATCTTCTTCTGCTCAACAGGATGGCCCCCTCTTACAGAGAGTCCCTCCTTCACTTCATCGTTTGCAAGGACGGTTCCCAGAGCCGCGCACCAGTTTACTGATGTCTCTCCGAGGTATGCGATTCTGTAGTTCATGAGAATTGCAGCTTTCTCCTGATCTGAAAATGAGTTCCAACTCTCTGCGGTAAAGCTCTTAACCTCTCCGCACTCGGCATTTATATTGACATTTCCCTCTTTCTCAAAGAGAGATATCAGGTCAGATATCTTCTCTGCCTTGCCGGTGTTAATGTTGTACCAATGTGCAAACATCTCCAGGAATGCCCACTGCGTCCATTTATAGTAATCAGGATCACAAGTACGCACCTCCCTTGACCAGTCATAGGAGAAACCTATACGGTCCAACTGCTCTCTGTATCTTTTGATATTCTTGTCGGTTGTATCTGCCGGATGTTGGCCTGTCTGTATCGCATATTGCTCAGCCGGTAAACCGAATGCATCATAGCCCATCGGATGGAGTACATTATATCCCCTCAGTCTTTTATACCTGCTGTATATGTCACTCGCAATGTATCCTAGTGGATGTCCCACGTGCAGACCTGCACCTGAAGGATAGGGAAACATGTCTAAGACATAATATTTTGGTCTTGAATTGTCAACTTCTACTTTATAAATCTCATTGTCAGACCAATACTTCTGCCACCTCTTTTCAATCTCAAGAAAATTATACTCCATTTTGCGTTTAAATATTTCAAACGGCAAATGTAGTCAAAAATTGCTATTTTCTTAGTTTAAATTCTATCGGGATTGCCATCTTGACACGTACCGGAACATCACCCTTCTTACCCGGTTTCCACTTGGGCGATGCAGCCACGACCTTTACTGCCTCAGCATCCAATACATCAGCGACAGACTTGACTACCTTTACAGAAGAGACCTCTCCATCTTTCTCTATTATGAACTCAACAACTACTCTTCCCTGAATTCCCGATTCAATGGCCGACTTAGGATATTTTACATAGTCATATACCCAGCGATCCAGAAACTGCTTCTCTCCTCCGTTAAGAAATGATGGCTTCTTATCTACATTATATACTGTATAGACTTGGTTATCCGCTTTTTCACCACTCTCTTCCTTTTCTTCTTTCAGAGATGTGGCCGGAAGGGACACCTCCATATTGGCAGCGTCATGAACAAGAGATGCAATATAAATTGTCAGATCTGTCATCCCTTCATAATCAAGAGTCTCTGAAATGTCTTTATCTGTCGGCAACTGTTTTTTCAGAGCTGTTGTAAACATCGCCACAGGTATACCATGAGTTACGAAGTTTGTATGGTCAGAGGAGAATATATCACTAGTCTTGATAACAGGAGTCATCATCGCCGGCTTTTCTGAGACACTGTTTATAAGGGCAGTTAGCTCAAGTGATGGCAACACGGTATATATCTGAGGATTGTATTCTCCGGGAGAGACACCTACCTGATCAATGTTTATCATGAACTTAATCTTATCGCGGTATCTGGCCGCATTGTCGATAAAAAACCATGAACCTGTGAGTGAAGCCTCGGAAGCACCGAACGCTATCACCATCACAGACCTTTTCAGGTCAAACGACACTCTCTTCAACTCTCTGGCAACCTCAATCAAGACAGCTGTACCGGAAGCATTATCATTAGCTCCTCTGAAAATCTGCGTAACCATTTTCCCGTTTACCGAGAGCTTGTTGAAACCGAGATGGTCGTAATGGGCACCTACGATTATGAGCTCATCTCTGAGCTTGGGGTCATACCCCTCAATGACTCCGATAATATTCTGAGATGGGATTGTATCTCCGAAAGTGGAGAGAAAGGAGAATCGCTGCCCGTTACTGTCAAAGAGAGTCACAATATCAGCTTTTGTGAACTCATCATGAATATAGAGTGAGGCCTTTTTCTCTCCGGGTGTGCCGGCCATCCTGCCCATCAGAGAATCAGAGGTAAGAATCTCCACATGCTTTTTCAACCTTTTGGTTGTCTCATTCTGAGAGAAGAGACTCAACGGAAAGAGCAACACCAGTGATGCCGATATAAATAATCTAAAATTCATGATGTGTGTATTGGTTTATTATTTTCTGGTCGGCAATACCTCGAGCCAATATCCGTCAGGATCGGTTATAAAGTATATTCCCATTTTTGGATTTTCATAGCAAATGCAATTCATAGCTGCATGTTTCTCATGTGCACTCTCGTAATCATCAGTCCTGAATGCAAGATGAAATTCATTGTCCCCGAGATTATAGGCACTGTCCCAATCTCTGAGCCAGGTAAGCTCCAATTGATGCTCGGATGATCCGTCAGAGAGATATACTATAATAAAAGAACCATCCTCCGGAGCAATTCTTCTTACCTCTTCCAGTCCAAGTGCTTCTTTATAAAATTCAAGGCTTTTGCCTAAATCGCGTACATTTATGTTATTGTGTACAAATCTGAATTTTGCCATACTATTATCTTTTAAAATGTGGTATAGTTTCAGGTATTTCAATAGAAAACTCAACCAGCCCCATAACCTCACCGTCACGGAACCATGGTGTCTGATGTATCATCTTTCTCACACCCGCTTTCTCAATTGTATATGTATTCGAAGACCCCTCGCCAATCATTTTCTGAATCATCTCCCAGGATTTGCAAGAATGGCAATCTTTCAGGTTTTTACCCTGAAGATTGCCATACTTTTCAAATGTCCTGCGAGCTTTGGCGTTCTGATAAATTACATTTGCATCTTTGTCACATACCGTAACTGCGCATTGTAACTCCTCTGTCCATTTGAACTCGCTCATTTTTAACTATTGGAGCGGCTTGTAGAAAGGTGTTTTAACCACAACTGCTTTCAAAAGCCGATCTCTGACTTTAATAAATATTTCACTGCCTGCTTTGCTGAATCCTGCTGCAACATAGGCCATTCCGACAGGCTTCTTTATTGCGGGACCCATAGTACCTGAAGTAACAATACCAATTTCTGTGCCATTCGCATCACAAACAGGATAACCATGTCTTGGAATACCTTTGTCAACCAATTCAAATCCTACCAGTTTACGGCTAACACCTTCACTCTTCTGCTTAAGCATATACTCCTTGTCAATAAAATCTCCCTTCGCTTCAGAGAATTTAGTGATCCATCCGAGTCCTGCCTCAATTGGTGAAGTAGTATCGTCGATATCATTACCGTAAAGGCAGAATCCCATCTCAAGACGGAGAGTGTCTCTTGCACCAAGTCCTATAGGTTTGATATCAAACTCCTTACCGGCCTCAAATACTGCATTCCACAACTTGTCGGCATCCTCATTTGCCACATAGATTTCGCATCCACCTGAACCGGTATAACCTGTTGTAGAGAAGATTGCATCTTTAATACCACCTATGGTAAGCTTCTGGAATGTGTAGTACTCCATATCGGTGACATTTTTGTCGCATATCTTCTGCATAGCTTTGAGAGCAAGCGGACCCTGTACTGCAAGCTGGCATATCTCGTCAGATGCATTGTACAACTCTTTTCCAGGTGTGATTGAGAACTTTGGAGCGATTGCAGAGAGGTGTGCATAATCCTTGTCAACATTGGATGCATTCACTACAAGCAGATATGTTACATTATCTATGCAGTATACCAACAGGTCATCGACTATTCCACCCTTACCGTTAGGGAAACATGAATACTGAACCTTACCGGGAGTAAGAACCGATACATCATTTGATGTGGTGTACTGAAGGAATGGAAGTGCATTTGGTCCTTTAACCCAAATTTCACCCATATGAGAGACGTCAAAAACTCCGACTCCGTTTCTTACATGATTGTGTTCCTCATTAATGCCGACATACTCTACCGGCATGTTGTAACCTGCAAAAGGAACCATCTTTGCGCCTAAAGCAATGTGTTTTTGTGTAAAAGCTGTGGTTTTCATTATTTATATAAACTCTTATTTATGTTTTTCTGTATTTGCATCATAAACCCAAAGGTCTTCAGAAGAAAAATCCTTTTCCAGAAGGTACCTCATCTCCTTGAAGGCTTCCGCTTCAGTGTCATATCCTCCGGCTGTCACCATTGTAAATCCGTTTTTCATGGCAAGGGTGAGTGGTGTATATCCGTTTTTCTTCAATATATCCTCCATCTTCTTGACATTTGACAGATCCTTGAAACTGCCTGCAACAATATAGAAACGCTTTGCAACTGCAGGCTTGAGAGAGTCTGCAGCGGGGATAGTACTCGCCTGTTTTGAAAGAGAATCTGCCAATGTGGAATCAGCAACCGGAATCACAGATGTATCAATTTTAGAGACATATTTACTGCTTCTGTAAGTTTCCAGATCCGCAGAAACAGGCATGCCAAGCTCACCTCTGATCCAGTCGCATCCGGTTATAGATAATACGCTTGCAACAATCAGTGAGATAATTACGGATTTTCTCATAATATGCTAATGATTAATAAATTTGTACATCAACAAAAGTACATATTTTAGCTATAAGAGAAAAATAAATGTATATTTGAAACAATTTATGAGAATTCTACTCCTTATATACCTGCAGCTTTTTTTCTCATCACCTCTGCCCAATCAGGCAGATACCCTCAAGCTGCTTTTTCTCGGAGATATCATGCAACACAAGGCTCAACTCGATGCCGCACACATCAGGGGCAAGAGCGCCAGCAAGCCTGAATCCTATGACTACTCCCCTTATTTTTCAGGCCTAAAGGAGATGTTTGACAGCGTGGATATCAGAATAGCAAATATGGAGACCACTTTCGGCCCTGCGCCCTATACCGGTTACCCCGCCTTCTGTTCCCCATCTCCATTGTTGTCAGAATCTATGAAGAGCGGTATAGATATCTTCCTGACGGCAAACAACCACATCTGCGACAAAGGAAGAAGGGGTCTGGAAATGTCCATTGCGCTTTATGACACTCTGAAAGCCGGCTATCTTGGGATTTACCGCTCACAGGCTGAGATGGAGGAGAAACACCCAATGTTGATTGTGAAAAAAGGGATAAAGATAGCCATGCTGAATTATACATATGGTGTAAACGGCAACCATATACCAAAGCCTTATGTTGTCAACCTGCTTGACACCATACAGATTAAAAAGGATCTGAACAGGGCCAGGGATATGAAACCGGACTTTATAATAGCGTGCGTACACTGGGGAGTGGAATATGTACTGACGCATAACGCCAACCAGGAGAAAATTGAAAAAGTACTCCAGGAAAACGGAACTGATATAATAATAGGGTCACATCCGCATGTTGCGCAGGATTATACAATTTATCAAACCGAAAACGGAGATATCAGATATATAACATTTTACTCACTAGGAAACGCCATCTCAAACATGACTGCTCCGAACACCCGGACCGGACTTGCCGCCACAATCCTGCTCTACAAGGATATTTCAGGAAATAAAAAGATCCTGACTCCGGAGTGCAGGACAATATTTACCTCCAGACCCGGAGAGTCGGGCAAAAACTTCACAATCATCCCCGGAAAGGAGTATCAGAACAAAAACGTTAAAACATTAAAATGACAGAGAGAATCATAATACTTGACGAAATAAATCCTGTAGAATTTTATGGTGTAAACAACAAGCTCTTCGAGCTTTTATGCGGGTTTTTCCCTAAACTCAAGGTAACGGCCAGAGGGTCCGAAATACTTGTCAGAGGAAGCGCTGCTGACACCTCTGTATTTGAAGAGAAAGTCCAAAGACTGATTCAGATCAAGCAGAAAAAGATGCACCTCAACGAGGCAGATGTCGCCTCCCTATTTGAAAAGAGAGAGGAGAACGAAAGCGTACCGGCTGATTTCAGCAACATAATAGTTTACGGGACTGAGGGGAAAATAATCAGGGCAAGAACTCAGAACCAGATAAAGCTGGTTGAGGATTATGACAAGAACGACCTGATATTTGCACTCGGACCGGCAGGTACCGGAAAGACATATACTGCAATAGCACTTGCTGTCAGGGCTCTCAAGAACCGGGAAGTCCGCAGGCTTGTCCTTACAAGGCCGGCTGTTGAGGCAGGTGAGCGACTGGGATTCCTTCCCGGCGACATGAAGGAGAAACTCGATCCATATTTGCAACCGCTCTATGATGCCCTGAGAGACATGATTCCCGCAAAGAAGCTGGAGGTACTCATGGAAGAGGGTGTAATACAGATTGCCCCACTGGCATACATGAGAGGCCGTACGCTGGAGAGTGCTTTCGTCATACTTGACGAGGCCCAGAACACAACAATAGGTCAGTTAAAGATGTTCCTCACAAGGATGGGATACCACTCAAAATTTGTAGTTACAGGGGACGCAACACAAGTTGACCTTCCGAGAAAGAGTGATTCCGGTCTGATCAAGGGAGTTGAACTATGTAAAAAGATAAAGGGTGTCTCAATAATCACCTTTGATAAGGGAGACATTGTAAGACACCCACTTGTTACAAAAATCGTCGAAGCCTTCGAAAAAAGTGAAGCGAAGGAGAGGCAGGATTAGCTTGCCCTTCCTCCGAATTCTCCTGTAGGCAAACCGTTAGCTATTGTCCATACACCATTTACAAGTATATGCTCTATACCTGTTGAATACTGGTGAGGCTCAGCATATGTAGCTCTGTCTATTATTGTATCAGGATTGAATACCAGCAAGTCTGCCATATAGCCAACCTGTATCAGACCGCGGTTCTTCAACCCGATTCTGGAGGCAGGGAGAGATGTACATTTTCTAACAGCAGCACTGAGATCCATCAATTTCTCTTCGCGGCAATACTTTCCTACAAACCTTGTAAAGGAACCGTATGCTCTAGGGTGAGGCATATTCTCTGCAAGTTTACCTACAGGTGAATAGACGCTGCAGTCTGTGATAGGCATCCCTAATGGGTGTGAGAGAAACATCTTGAGATTATCCTCATTCATCGAGAAGCCGACAATGTCAACAATCATCTGCTCTTCTATGAGTATCTTTTTCATGAACTCCCAATTTGAAAGGTTTGTCATCTTTGCGCACTCCTCCACATTGTAGCCGATGAACTTTCTATTTTCAGGAGTCTTGGCAGATGTCACCATGATGTTTTTTGCCCCTCCTAGTTTTTCCAGCCTGGTATTTACATAGGTTTCTATCTCTTTGCCCTGTACCTTATCCTTCATGCGGGCAATGATCTCCTCTGTTGTACCCTGACGGTGTTTGAGAGGAATAAAGATAGACATACCTGTAGAAAAGGCGTTATATGAATATCTGTCAAAGGCGATGTCCATACCTGAATTTCTCGCATCCTCTATCTGTTTGATCAACTTAGGAGCCTTATGCCAGTTGGCGGCATTCTGAGCCTTCAGGTGTGAAACCTGTAACCTCACATTGGCCTTTCTCGCCATATCTATTGTCTCTGCAAGAGCCTCTTCCACCATGTCGTCCTCGTTTCTCATGTGTATTGCAAAGGTCTTGTCGTGTTTTGCAGCCACTTTCAGAAGCTCCACAATCTCTGCATTTGTAGCATAAGAACCGGGAGTGTATTCCAACCCGCAGGTAACACCTATCGCCCCTTTTTCAAGTTCCTCCTCGAGCAGGTATTTCATCTTCTTTATATCATCCTTTGTGGCACGCACGTCATTATCACCAACTACTATATGTCTCAAAGTTCCCTGACCAATATAACTTCTTATATTGATTCCTATCTTCATCTTCTCGATCTCCTCGTTATAATCAGAGATACTCTTCCACTCGCTCTGAGGAAAAACGCTCTCGCCGCAGTTTCCACTTACATCTGTGGTTATACCCTGATATATTTTGCTGTCACCCAACTGTGCATATCTTATGTTGCCGTCAGTGTGAGAGTGAATATCAATAAAACCGGGAGTAACAGCCATCCCTTTTGCATCTATAATCTGATCTGCACTCTCCCCGATATTTCCTATAGCAGCAATCTTTCCCTCCTTTATACCTACTGAGCCCCTCACAGGCTTACCCCCATCTCCTGTGTATATCACTCCGTTTGAAATGATAGTGTCAAATTGATTATTTACCCCAACCTTTTTGGAGTCATAAAAGCTAAGACCGAGTGTGGCTCCTGCCACAACCGAACCTTTCAGGAAGTTTCTTCTGGAGATAGTCTGTGCCATTTCTGATTCTATTATTTAAGTTTAACTGTTTTTATTCCACTTGTCTTGTATACCTGGAAACTGTCACCTTCCGAATAGACAAGATATGCATCCACATCTGTGTTTGCTGCAAGATATGCCTTTGCCTCATCAAGCCCAACAACCATGAAATATGTTGCAAGAGCGTCTGCCGTCATTGCGTCAACGGCAATAACAGTGGCACTAAGCAATGAGTGGGTAACAGGATAGCCTGTCCTCGGATCAATTGTGTGAGCATACTTTTTCCCATTCTCCTCATAAAATTTTCTGTAATTACCCGATGTAGCCAGCCCCTTTTCAGAAAGTGAGAGTATCTCCTGAAGCTCCTCTCCGGGTATGACATTGCCCTCAATAGGCTTGTCTATCCCGACGCTCCATTCTATGCCCTTAGGATTCACCCCTTTGCAGAATATTTCACCTCCAACCTCTATCATATAATTCATAATACCCAGCTTGTCAAACTCTCTTGCTATTACATCGGAGGTATAGCCCTGAGCTATTGCGTTAGCATTAAGAGAGAGTCTCGGATCTGCTTTGACAACCTTTCCGTTTTCAATCTTCACCTTATCCATTCCCACAAATTGCTTTATGCTGTCAATGTCGCCCTGAGTAACTTTTTCCTTGTTTTTAAAACCAAATCCCCATACATCAAACATAGGGGCACCTGAGATATCAAAAGCACCTTTGCTGATATTATAGATTTCTGCCGACCTGTTGAATACCACAACAAAAAGAGAGTCCGGAGAGATATCCTCACCTCTGTTGATTCTTGAGATTATGGAGGAGTCATTGTAGACTGAAAGCGAGTTATCAATGCCTGCTAACACTTTGTCTACAACGGCATTAAGAGAATCAGGGCTGTTTATAGAATAAACTATATGGTAGGTAGTGCCTTGGGTAAAACCGTCTATTGTTTTGTATTCCAATTTATTACCACATCCGGAAATAAGCAGTAAAAAAGATAAGAGAACAACTATTTTGCTCATAATCTTATAATAATTCATGGTGGGAAGCATTTTGGCACAAATTTAGAATAAATAAAATTATCTTTGTATGATTTAATGACTCTTTCAACTATATGAGAAAATTCTCTTTTTACTTTCTGCCCATTGTAGCAGTCGTGCTGGTTTTAGCTTCATCCTGCAAAAAGGATAAGAATGATGAAGAATCAATTTTTATGGAGGGCTCATTGACCTACTTGTGTCCTACATATCTTACAGCCTCCACACAGCTTTCTCTGAATGCGACAGGAATAACTGCTCCTACAGAAGGTATAACCTATAAATGGACTATGGAGGGATTCAGTGAGGATTCTCTTAAAGGACAAAATGTTGTGGTAACAACTCCGGCTGAGACAGGGAACTACACAGTATCCGTAACAGCCTCTATGAGTGGGTATTACTCAAAGACAAGCACAAAGGAAGTTACTGTGATGGATCCTAACTCGGAGTCAAGCCTAAAGGGTATCAAGAAGAGCGGAAAATTCATAACTGACCCGAGGGACGGGAAGAACTACTACTACTCAACCATTGGCAATCTTGACTGGTTCAATTCCAACCTGAATTACGCTGGTGCGGGTAAAGCATATGAAAATGAAGAGGTACTTGCAATATTCATGGGCAGACTTTACACTTGGACAGAGGCAACCGGCAGTGTAAGCGGCAGTGGCCTGGGTAGCGGTCCTCAAGGGGTATGCCCTCCGGGATGGTCTGTCCCTACGGCACAGGACTGGGAAGACCTTGCTAAGGTACTCAACAACAGTGTCGCAGTGCCCTTCAATAGCAAGTGGAACGGTCTGGGAGAGAAGCTGACAGTTCAGGCCAAGATAAATGACGTAAATATTTGGAGATACAGCCCTAACAATTTACAGAACAATCTCTACACATGGAATGCGCTTCCTTCAGGCAGCATGATGAGTAATCTCACCAGGTTCGAGAATATGTTCAGTTATGGTTTCTGGTGGTCATCCACAGAAAAAGACTCAAATTCGGGAGAATATCGTTATATATATTTCGATAGTCCCGATTTTCCATACAACTATGTAGCCAAAGAGTATTTCGGCGCATCTGTCAGATGTGTGAGAAAATCACTCTAATCAACGTAACTCATTATTAAACAATTTCAATTTTAAGCTATGAAATTATCAAAGGGTATTATCGTAACATTAGTGATTGTCGGTGTTCTGGTGATCATATTTTTATGGGGCATGGGAGGCTATAACAAAATGGTCTCACAAGAAGAGGGAGTTACATCTGCCTGGTCTCAGGTTGAGAATGTATACCAACGTCGTGCAGACCTCGTACCAAACCTTGTAGCAACAGTTAAGGGATATGCGGCTCATGAGCAAGAGACTCTCGAGGGAGTTGTAAACGCAAGAGCAAAGGCAACCCAGACAACTATCGATCCTGCAAACATGACTCCTGAGGCAATGGCTCAGTTCCAGGCTGCTCAGGGAGAACTATCAACTGCATTAGGCAAGTTGATGGTAGTGGTTGAACGTTACCCTGACCTAAAGGCAAACCAGAACTTTCTGGAGCTGCAGGCTCAGCTTGAAGGCACAGAGAACAGAATCACCGTTGAGAGACAGAAATTCAACGATGCTGCCAAAAGTTTCAACACTCTTATCCGTAAGTTTCCTAAAAACATCATAGCTGGCATGTTCGGCTTTGAAAGGAAACAGTATTTTGAGGCTAAAGAGGGTGCAGAAGAGGCTCCTAAAGTAGAATTCTAGGCCGTGGCTGTCTCTAAATTTATCACAGAGGCGGATAAAGCAGTTTTAGTAAAGGAGATCGAGTCTGCCGAACTTATGACTTCGGGTGAGATAAGGGTTCATATCGAATCTAACTGCTCATCTGATCCGGTAGCAAGGGCAGTTGCCGTTTTCAACACACTAAAGATGTACCGCACAAAAGACAGAAATGCTGTTCTTATCTATATTGCATACCACTCAAGAAAACTTGCAATCATCGGAGACAGCGGGATCAACGCAGTTGTTCCGGAGGGTTTCTGGGATGATGTCAAGGAGGTTCTTTTATGGCACTTCGCCACAGGTAATGTTGTGGAGGGGTTGAAACAGGCAATAGGCATGGCCGGAGCCAAGCTTAAAGAGTATTTCCCATATCAAACAGATGACACAAATGAACAGAGCAATGAGATATCGATTGGTGAGTAGACCACTGGTGATGATCATAATGATGCTCTCTCTGAGTGCATCTTTATGGGCACAGGTCCCTCAGAGACCTTCACCGCCAAGGCTTGTAAACGACCTTGCGGGCATCCTTACTCAGGATGAGGCCTCTCAGATGGAGTCTGCACTTGTAAACTTCGCCAATAAGACCTCCAACCAGATTGTTGTTGCCATACTCAGCGACCTTGGAGGAATGGACAAATCTCAGATGGCCTATTCAATCGGAGAGCAGTGGAAAGTTGGTCAGGAGAAGTTCGACAATGGTGTGGTTATACTTGTAAAGCCTAAGACCACTGAGAGCTCAGGAGAGGCTTTCATTGCCACAGGATATGGCCTTGAGGGTGCTCTTCCCGATGCAATATGCAAGAGGATTATCGAACAGGAGATGATTCCCCTTTTCAGGGAAAATCAATACTACAACGGCATTGTAAAGGCACTTAATGTAATAATGCCTATCGCTGCCGGTGAATACAGCTCCGACGAGTATGCCGCAAAGAGTGACCAAGGATCGGCTGCAGGCGCTATAATTGTCATTGTATTTGTAATACTCTTCATAATATTATCTATTGCAAGAAAGGGTAAAGGTCCGACAAACTTCGGCGGAGGCGGAAAAAGAGGTCCCGGGTTGTTAGAGATGATGATTCTAGGCTCAATGCTCTCAGGAAGAGGTGGCCGTTCAGGTGGCTTCGGAGGAGGCAGTTTTGGAGGCGGAAGCTTCGGCGGAGGAGGATTCGGAGGATTTGGCGGCGGTAGTTTCGGCGGAGGCGGTGCAGGCGGAAGCTGGTAATTATTGATATGGCAAAATACGGAACTATCATATGGTTGTCACTCCTTGCTATTGCAGCAAGTTTTCTTATATATCCGGCAACCAATTCCTTATTTCTTGAGACAACTGCAAACCATCCATACATTATGGGGTTTGTGAAGTTTGCAATTCTTTCTATGATGGGTGAATTCCTAGCCGCAAGATTGGTTTACGGCAAGTGGACCAGAGAGCGCGGAATGCTACCGAAAATGGTCGTCTGGGGCATCCTGGGCATAATGATTGTTGCTATGTTCAGCCTCTTCTCCCATGGAGTTGACGGAGCTGCGACAGATGGCTTGTTATATCTGGGCGGATCAAAACTGCTCAGGGCCCTCCTTATATCGGCAATAATGAACCTCACATTTGCCCCGGTATTCATGGCAACCCACAGAATAACAGACCTTTATATAGATAGTCGTTACGAAGGAAAGGTGACCTCCGTTTCAGAAATAATCGGGACAATAGATTGGGGAAAATTCATAAAGGATATAGTGGTGAAAACCATCCCTCTCTTCTGGATACCTGCACACACAATCACATTCATGCTACCCGGAGGATACAAGGTGTTGTTTGCCGCATCACTCTCTATTGTTCTGGGACTGATTCTGTCGTTTGCGAAGATGAAGAACAAAGGTGAATAAGCACCAGTTCCGAAACAGTTCCTATACGAAACTCAGGGCCCCAGAGTCCGAGACCGGATGAGACCACATAATGAGTGTTGCCTCTCTGTTTGTAACCGTGTGAGAGTTCATACATCCTCTTTACAATAAAATTTCCCGGCCAGAATTGTCCCTGATGGGTATGACCCGAAAGCTGAAGGTCAATGCCTGCACTCTCAGCCTCTCCCAGATTAATAGGCTGATGATCCATGAGTATAAGAGGCAGTTTTTTGTCAACCTCTACGACTAAGTCAGAGAGTGCCTCTCTTCTGTTATTTGTTCTGTCATCACGGCCGATAATCATAATATCCCCAGCCGGAGTTGAAACTCTCGCAACAGAATCAATCAATAAATTTAAACCGGCAGAGCGGTAATAACTATATATAGACTCCCTATCGCCCCCGTAGAACTCATGGTTCCCAGTAACGGCGTAAATGCCGTATTCTGATCTTATCTCACGGAAGAGCTCAGCGATATTCCCGTCTACGAGAGGTTTTACATTCCTGTCAGATATGTCACCTGCAAGCATCACAAGGTCGGGATTCTGGCTATTGATCAGCTCTACATACTTTTTAAACTTCTCTCTGTTGATATAGTTGCTCAAGTGAATGTCGCTCGCCAGGACTATATCAATACCCCCTTCCGGCAATGGTTTATCAATTGTGACCGTCAACTCTCGTACCTCAGGATGGTTGAATTTCCAGTTGCCGTATATCAGCAATCCAGAGACTATCAGTGCTCCGCCCAAAGCCAGAGTCAACTTGACTATCTGGTAGTTTTCCCTGATAAAAGCAGGATAAAATCCTGTAAAGTGGTTTACAACCCTTATTATATCGAGTGAAAGAGCAAGCAGGGCAAGGTATATTACTGCAACAAGCCAGGTGAATCCGATTCTTGACAACCATAATCCAACTACCGGATCCATATTGTCACCAACAAACATCTTCAGCATAAATGCCGAAAACGAGAGGAGATACAGAGTGGCAAAGGTGAGTCTCAGCCATGGGATTTTTGACAATGACTGCCACCCTCTTAAAAAGAGGTAGGTGGTCACAAATGTGACCACCCCCAGTGCTATTATCGGAAAAAGAATTTTCACCTGATAATTATTTTCTACTTGAATTGGGCGAAGAAGTCATTTCCCTTGTCATCAACAAGGATGAATGCAGGGAAGTTTTCAACCTCAATTTTCCAGATAGCCTCCATTCCAAGTTCAGGATATTCGAGAACCTCAACTTTTTTGATGCTGTCCTTTGCAAGGATTGCTGCAGGGCCACCGATACTGCCGAGATAGAAACCTCCGTGCTTCTTGCACGCGTCGGTCACTTGCTGGCTCCTGTTTCCCTTGGCGATCATAATCATGCTGCCTCCGTTCTCCTGGAAGAGATCTACATAAGAGTCCATCCTGCCTGCTGTTGTAGGGCCGAACGAGCCGCTTGGCATGCCTTTAGGAGTCTTTGCAGGACCTGCATAATAGATCGGATGATCCTTTACATACTGAGGAAGTCCCTGACCTGCATCAATACGCTCTTTTAATTTCGCATGTGCTATATCCCTTCCTACAACGATTGTTCCGTTAAGGAGCAAGAAAGTTGATACCGGATATTGAGAGAGGTCTGCAAGTATCTCTTTCATAGGGCGGTTAAGGTCAATCTTTATACCACCTGCATGAGCAGCGTTTCCGACTCTGAATTTCTCAGGAACCAGTCTTATAGGATTTGAATCCATTGTCTCAAGCCAGATACCCTCCTTGTTTATCTTACCCTTGATATTTCTGTCTGCACTGCATGAAACACCCATTCCCACAGGACATGATGCTCCGTGCCTAGGAAGACGGATTACTCTGATATCATGAGCAAAGTATTTTCCTCCGAATTGAGCGCCTATTCCAAGATTCTGAGCAGCCTTCAGCAGTTTTGCCTCAAGTTCGAGATCTCTGAATGCGTGACCGCCTTCACTTCCTGTCTTAGGAAGCTCGTCCAGATACTTTGCAGATGCAAGTTTTACTGTCTTCATACAGGTCTCTGCAGATGTTCCGCCAATCACAAATGCTATGTGATAAGGAGGGCAGGCTGCTGTTCCGAGGCTCTTCATCTTTTCAATGAGGAATTTCTCAAGAGTTACAGGATTCAACAAAGCCTTTGTCTCCTGGAAAAGGTAGCTTTTGTTTGCAGATCCGCCACCCTTTGCCACAAAGAGGAACTTGTACTCATTGCTGTCTGTAGAGTATATATCTATCTGAGCAGGAAGGTTACATCCTGTATTCTTCTCGTTGTACATATCGAGAGGTGCATTCTGTGAATATCTCAGGTTGTCCTGTGTGTAGGTGTCAAATATTCCGTGAGAAATCGCCTCCTCGTCACCTCCGCCGGTCCAGACTTTCTGGCCTTTCTTTGCAACAACTGTTGCTGTTCCGGTATCTTGGCAGAAAGGGAGAACGCCTTTCGAAGCTACGTCTGCATTGAGCAACATAGTAAGAGCAACAGCCCTGTCATTCACGCTAGACTCAGGATCACTGAGTATTGATGCAACCTGCTCGTTGTGCTCGGGACGAAGCATGAATGAAACATCGTGCATCGCCTGTCGGGCCAACAATCTAATTCCCTGAGGATCTACCTTGAGTACCTCCTCTCCTTCAAAATTTGCGACAGATACATAATCCTTTGTCAACAGATGGTACTCTGTCTTATCTTTCCCAAGCGGGAACATTTCCTGAAACTTAAAATCCATAATCAGCTACAATTTATATTTCTGTTTATAACAATCTCTTAGTGTGAAGAGTTCTCCATAAGAAAACTTTTCATGAACTCATTTATATCCCCATCCAGAACAGCCTGAGTATCAGATGTTTCAAAACCTGTCCGAAGATCTTTCACCATCTTGTACGGATGCAGCACATAGCTCCTGATCTGTGACCCCCACTCTATCTTCATCTTAGAACCCTCGAGCTCTGCCTCCTTTTCCCTTCTCTTTCTCAACTCAAGTTCATAAAGGTGTGACTTCAGTATTCTCAGTGCATTCTGCCGATTATCCAGCTGTGAGCGGGTTTCTGTATTCTCAACCGAAATACCTGTAGGAAGGTGCCTTACACGTACTCCGGTCTCAACCTTGTTTACATTCTGTCCACCGGCACCGCCTGAACGGAAGGTATCCCACTCCAGGTCTCCCGGGTTAATCTCTATCTCAATTGTGTCGTCAACCGCCGGATAGACAAATACGGAAGAGAATGTGGTCTGTCTCTTTCCCTGCGCATTGAAGGGTGATATCCTGACAAGTCTGTGAACCCCGTTCTCAGCCTTAAGATATCCATATGCATAATCTCCCTCGAACTCTATTGTGACCGACTTAATGCCGGCCTCGTCACCCTCTATCAGGTCATATATGTGTACCTTATATCCGTTTCGCTCTCCCCATCTTGCATACATTCTCATGAGCATTGAGGACCAGTCGTTGCTTTCAGTACCTCCTGCCCCGGAATTTATCTTAAGAATTGCACCGAGGTTATCTCCCTCGCCTCCTAACATCTTCCTCAGTTCCAGATCCTCAATTTTCTTTTCCAACTGAATGTAGTGCTCATCAGCCTCTCCCTCCATGGAAGGATCCTCCTTTACAAAATCCATCATCACCTCAAGATCTTCCAAAGATTTCTCAATTGACGAGAAACTCTCGGTCCAATACTTTATTGATGATACATTTTTAAGAAAAGTCTCAGCACTCTTGGGATCGTCCCAGAAATCAGGTGCCAGGGTTCTGGCCTCTTTCTCTTTTAAATCCTCTCTCTTAGCATCGATGTCAAAGTGACCTCCTCAACGCGGAAGTGCGTTGCTGGAGCTCTTTGAACTGTTCCAGATTAACCATTTTTATTCTCTTTTACCGGCCTCAAAGTTAGCCATTGTTTTATTAAATACCTTTAAAATCTCCTCGTAAGTGAAGCCTCTCGTCAGGGCAAACCTGATCACCCTCTCCCTTATCTTTGTATTATCCTCATCACTCTTCACTCTTCTTTTTATTAACTCTTCGAATTTACGCTTAACCACCCTCTCCAGCACCTTACTGCCTGCTTCGGGGTCAATAGATTCAAGCGCCGCCTTTATAACTACGCCATCCAATCCTTTATTCCTTAAGGCAAACTCAATCTTTCTGGCGCCCCATCCCGAGAGAGACGACTTATCCCTTACAAAAGCCGTGCAATAACGCTCCTCATCTATAAAACGATCTTCAATCAGCTTTTTTATGACAGCCTCTGTCTCATCAGGGTCACACCCCCTTGCCTTGAGCTTTTTCCTGATATCGCTCGCACAATACTCCCTCATTGAGCAATAACGCTGCATCAATGCAGTCATGTCGATGATTTTCTTCAGGGAGTCGGACATCTCTAATTCTCCTTGATAAGCTCCTCTATCAATTTTGTAAACTCCTCCACAAATGTTTTATAATGCACGCCTGTGCCAGGTCCTGAGAAGCCGGAGTGAATCTTTCTCACTGTACCTTTTTTGTCTATCACTATAGTTGTAGGGAAGGACTTGAAATTATCCAGTTCAGGCAGGGCATCCTTAACCTGTGCAGGAGTCTTGCCGGTAATCAACATTCTGTACGGAATCTTTGCCGCTGATTTTAGTTTTAGTGCCTCGACTCTTGCTTTCTGGAAATCTTCCGAACGTTCGAAAGAGAGACAAAGAACATCTATTGAAGGGTTGTATTTGTTCCATAGTTCTGTGAGGAAAACACTCTCGTCTAAACAGTTGGGACACCATGAGCCGCTTATCTGCAATATTACAACCTTACCCTTAAGGGATTCGTCGGCAAGTGAGATCATATTCCCGTCAATGTCCGGGAAAGAGAATCCAAGAGTCTTGTAACCGTTTTTCATACCGGTAATAGAATATGCATCAGGCAGTTGTGCATCCTCCTTTCTGACAGCACTTCCTGTCGAAATACCTTCATACCCGGAATGCATTACTATATTTTTCAGAGTATCCTTTCCGGCAACATCTGCTGTGAAAAGCCTTATGAAACCACCGTCAAAGCATGACATACTAAATTTTCCCTCATCAGTATGGATTCCCTCGAAGAAACGGTAATCACCCGAAGGGGTAAGGAAAGAACCGGTAACCATACCATTCTCCTCAATAAACTCACCTATTATAGTATCGTTATCCAGAGTTACAAGCCATCTTCCCTGAACTGAGACGCTGTCCGGAGATATCTTTGATGCAAACCTGTACGGCTGATTTGGATATGCAACAAAAGGCATTCTATATTTACTTCTTACAAGCTCTCCTCTCATCTCTTCCTGTGTGAGAAGCAACTCGAACTTTGTGCCAAATAGAGGCATCTCTACAAAGAGGGAATCCCCCTTTCTCACCAGGCTGTCGACCCTCATTCTTTCAGATCCGGTAATAATCTCTATAACAGGAATTTTCCCCTCATGCTTGACTTCAAAATTAAAAGGGATTTTCGACGAGTCCTGTGTCAACAGAATCCCTCTCCATATTCCGTCCTGTAATGCCACAGGCTTTTTACCGCAAGAGAAAGCAAGAGCTGTAATCAAAAGCAACCAGAAAAACTTTTTCATATAATTATCCTATTAATTTTTTCAATAGAGCGATAACCTCCCCGGCAACAAGGACCAGAGATGTCGCGAGGATTATCACAATCCAGTCGTGCAGGCTGATAGGCTCTGTCCTGAAAACCTCTCCTCCGAACTGAACTATCAAGACCTGTCCAACCACAATAAGGAGTCCTACAAGTACAAACCCTCTGCTTTTTGAAATCTCTCTGAAGGCAGAACCTGATGAACCGTATCTTTTTGCATTGAACATGTTCCAGAACTGCAGCATCACAAATATGGTAAAGAAGCGGGAGAGATCGTATCTTGAGATTTCACCGGCCTCATTTGTAAAATACTCCATCAGACCTAGCATCAGTATCACAAATGCCACTCCTGTCACAATTATATTTACGGCCATCTTGCGGGTAATAATAAAATCACTCGATTTTCTCGGCTCTCTTTTCATAACCCTTTCGTCGGGAGGCAGAGATGCGAGTGCACCGGCAGCAAAGGTGTCCATTATAAGGTTAACCCACAGCATTTGAGTGACAGTCAACGGAAGCTCCTTTCCTATCAGAGAGCCCAGAAATACTATCAGAAGAGCAGCCAGGTTTATTGTCAGCTGGAAAAGTATAAATCTCTGTATGTTCTGGTAAAGCGAACGTCCCCACATTACAGCTGTAGCGATGCTGTTGAAAGAGTCGTCAAGGAGTGTGATGTCACTTGCCTCTTTAGCCACAGATGTACCTGTCCCCATAGAAAGCCCGACATGGGCATGATTGAGGGCGGGAGCATCATTTGTCCCGTCTCCGGTTACAGCCACAACTGCACCTTTTTGCTGCAGGAGCTGAACAAGCCGCTGTTTGTCGGTAGGCCGCGCACGGCACATTATCTTAAGCCCGAGAACCCTCTCCAGAGCCTCAGCATCACTGAGAGCCTCAAAATCAACACCTGTTATTACACACTCAGGACCATCCTTCTCTGTAAGAATCCCGATCTGGCGGCCAATCTCCTTAGCTGTTCCCGGAGTATCCCCGGTAACAATCTTCACATCTATCCCGGCGCTGAGACACCTTGCAACGGCATCAGGAACATCCCTCCTCACAGGATCGGATATGGCGACAATTCCTATATAATTGAGTCCATTCTCAGCCAGAACCTCAATCCTCTCTTTATTATCCACAGATACCTCTGCGTATGCGAAGCCGAGGGTTCTCATAGCCTGGTTCTGATATTTCAGCAGGAGCTCGTTGAGCCCATCGGGCACTGACTTGCACTTCGAGATAATTATCTCCGGGGCCCCCTTGACAAAGAGAATCCTCTTTCCGGAACTTTCAGAATCGGCAAGAGTGGCCATATATTTTCTTTCAGTGGAGAATGTAAGCTGATCTACAATTTTCACACTATTCCTTACCTCCAGGTAATTCACCCCTTTGTCGTGAAGCCATAGCAGCAGTGCCGCCTCGGTCGGATTTCCGAGTGTCTTTACCTTGCCCTCCTCGGAAAGGTCGAGATATGCTGTAGAGTTCACCGAGATACTCTCATTGATTATGTTTTCATCATTTTCCGGCAGGAAATCGGCCGAGGCAACCCTCATCTGATTTTGTGTGAGTGTTCCTGTCTTATCTGTACAGATGACTGTTGTTGCACCCATTGTCTCGGTTGCATGCATCTTTCTTACAAGATTGTTTGTCTGCAACATTCTCCTCATGCTCATAGCGAGGCTCAGTGTGACAGACATCGGAAGTCCCTCCGGAACGGCAACTACTATGAGTGTCACGGAGACCATGAAGTAGTTCAGGATGCGGCCGGCGGTGTCGATTGAGATCCACTGCTCCGGATCCATCGGATTCACACCAAATAGGTAGCCGGCCGCCATTATGATTACTGTCGTTGTAATTCCATAGGCTACCCACTTCAGCCATCCACTCTTTTCAACGGCTACCGGCACTGAAACTCTCATTCCAAGAACGGCAAGACCATCATATATTGCAGGTATCCAAATCTTTGTAATAGCCACAACCAAACCGGCAATCACCGCTCCCAAGAGACCGATTTCACCCATGGAGTAGATAGTTGTACCCAGGAAAATATCCTTTATAAAGAGCATCGAGAAGGTCAGTATTGCAAGCACGAATCCGGCAAACCCCACAAACTTGGCCAATTTGTCTAGCTGTTTGTTCAACGGAGTCTCCTCTGTGCTCTTCTCAACAGACTTCTGAGCCACCTTTCCGAACTCAGTAGAGTCCCCAACGGCAAAGATCCTGGCGGTACAGTGGCCGTCCACGATGGTTGTTCCTCTGTATATGCTATTTGTAGGGTATGTGGCCTCTTTATCATACATTGCGGGGTCAGGGCTCTTCTCTATAACCGGCTCTCCGGTCAATGTAGATTCGTTTACAGACAATGAGACAGCTTCAAGCAATTCGGCATCTGCAGGAATCTCCTCCCCTGTCTCGAGCAGGATTATATCATCCACCACTACATCCCTTTTTGCCACCTCTTTTATATTGCCGTCCCTGATCACTTTGACAAGTGTCTCATCGTTTACCTGATTGAGAAGGTCAAACTTCTTGCTGGCATCCATCTCGAACCAGAAGGCAACCCCTGTTGCAAGAAATATTGCACAGAAAATACCGATTGTCTCTATGAACTCATTGTGTATGAAGGAAATCCCCAATGAAAGAAATGCAGCTACAAGCAGCACCCTTATGATTGGATCCTGAAATTTTAAAAGGAACAATTTCCACAGTGGATCCCTCTTTGGGGGCGTCAGCGTATTGCTGCCATGTTTTCTCCTGCTCTCCTCTACCTCAACAGATGTGAGGCCTTTGTAGAACTTCTTACTCTCCATTATTACCTGATAATTTTAGATTTTTTCCGCTTAGCATGCCGCAGGCAGCCATGATATCCTCACCTCTCGACGCGCGGATTGTTGATATTAAACCGGTTTTGTTCAGCCTGTCCCTGAATAGTTCAATCTTTCCGACCGGCGTCGGCCTTAACGGGAAATCAGGGATCTGATGAAACCTGATAAGATTGACCCGGCACTCGAGCCCCTTCAGCATCCTGATTAATCCGTCAGCATGTCTCTTTGAGTCATTCCAGCCGTCGAACATGATATATTCGAAGCTCACCCTTCTCTGTCCAGTAAAATCAAACCTGCGTATCATCTCCACAGTTTCAGATATCGGCCAGGCTTTTTGCATAGGCATAA
>JAQVBQ010000118.1 GCA_028690215.1 Bacteroidales bacterium
CCTTGATGGTGGATTTTGACGGAACGCCGGTAGAGTATGAGGTGAGCGAGCTTGATGAGTTGACGCTGGCTTATGCGACCACCATTCATAAATCGCAAGGCTCAGAATATCCTATTGTAGTGATGCCCGTGCTGATGAATCATTATGTGATGCTGCAACGCAACCTTATTTATACAGGCATCACCAGAGCCAAGAAAATCTGTGTGCTGATAGGTTCCACCAAGGCGTTGGCTTATGCCATTCACAACATGACCGTTCTGAAACGCAACACCAAACTCAAGGAACGACTCAATCCTTTATTGGCTGTAGCAAAAGAGGATAAAGTGATTTCTTCGGAGAAAGATGGATTAGGTTATGAGATAGGAAAAGAGTCCCCTCTGGGCATGGTCGCCGAAGAGAAGACTCCGTATGGTGAATAACAGGGAAGCCTCCAAAATTAGATAGTAATGAACGCTCTATTGTTTCCTATCTAACTTCATAATGTGGACAGGTCGATCATTACCATGGTAAAGGTTGCTACAGTAGTTTTCCTTGCCCGTATCAATGAATCCACATTTCTCCATGACTCTGCCGGAAGCTGGATTATCAACGAAGAAATCCGCCCAAAGAGTCTGGAAGTTTTTTGTCGCATAGCAATACTTGATCATGGCTTGAAGACCCTCTGTACAATATCCCTTGTTCCAATGTGGTTTGCCCACCCAATAGCCAATCTCTGCATCATTCTCACTAATCTCGATATTGCTTTTGCCATGAGGATTGTAACCCATGCAGCCTATTGGCTCCTTTGTCTCTTTCAGAATAACGGCCCAG
This sequence comes from Bacteroidales bacterium, assembly GCA_028690215.1. GTDB lineage: Bacteria > Bacteroidota > Bacteroidia > Bacteroidales > UBA932 > Bact-08. The sequence continues at coordinate 811 of JAQVBQ010000118.1, forward strand.
GTATAATCGTTCATGAAAACATCCTGAATGACCCTCAAACTGTCGTCAATGCTCGTATGGGATGGCCATCCTGCACGAGGTCCAACATCTGGATCAGAAGCATATTTGTAAAGTATCTCTGCATCGGTGCATCTCCATCTACGCATCAATAATCGTTCGGTTTCGATGATGACATCATGGTCTGCTTCAAGTTTTTCCCTCAGCTCTCTTTCGTATTGCTTGGCATCTGTGAATACAATACCATCCATACCCACTCGTCGGCCCCCTTTGATATTCTCTGCACGATCATCAACGAAGATGCACTCCTCAGGCTTCAGGTTGAACTTATTGAAGAGACGTTGGTATATTTCTGCTTCAGGCTTTATCACTTTTTCATCAGAAGAGACAACATAGCCATCGAGCAGCTTGAAGATGCCGAACTGAGCGATGGTGAGATATACCTTGCTGCACCAGTTCGTCAACCCATAGAGCTGATAGCCCTCAGCTTTTAGTTGGGTGAGCAGTTCGTACATTCCTTCAACTTCATTCGTCACAATCTCCGGGTAATGCTCATTGAAGATGCGTATCTCCGGCTCAAAATCTTTATTCTTGCTGATGATATCTTCAACGATTGCTTCAAATGGTTTTTCCTCACGGTCAAGTCGTTGCTGTACCTCTTCGTTGTAGAGTACAGGTGTAAAAGCCCGACACCTTTCTGCATCGGGAATATATTTACGAAAGAATGCCTCGAAGTCGTAATCCACGAGCACCTTTCCAAAGTCAAATATCAGATTCTTTATCATTTTTTCTTCTTATTCTAACCCGAACATTGTGTTAAGTATCTCGGTACAAGCTGCCGTCTTGATGATGTTCTTACGAACGGCAAGTACAGCTTCCTTTGACTCTGAATCCTCGTACAGGTTGACAAGGAAGTCAGCCTCTATGAGAATCTGGTAATCCAGGTCATCGCATACATGATAGGTGTGATGATGTGCTACGAGCCAACAGATGCGTTCTATCTGCTCTTCGGTATAGCCGCCAAGTCTCGTCAGAAGGTCACGAGCCACAGCAGGACCTTCTTGCTCTTGGAGTTTTCCGTTCTGATGACCATACTTTTGTTCACTTGCGCGAATTCCTATATCGTGCACCAGGGCAGCACTTTCGAGGATGAACTGCGTCTCTTCGTCGAGTCCTTCCTTTAAACCAATGAGCTTGGCATAGGCATGAACTTTTGTTGTATGCTGTATGCGCTTGGGATCACCCTTGTCATAGTGAATCATGGCAAGCGCAAGGTCTTGTATCTTATACATAATCTAAATATCTTTATTTGTCTTAGTCTTTATTGTAAAATAACGATAGTGAAAGTTATAACTATCCAAAAGAGAATAGTCAAGCAGTATCCGCTATTGCTAGCTGTTCCTCTTTTACTACCCGAAGCAGCTTTTGCCAAATCGAAAATACTGAAAGTGGTTCTTCTGTAAATCTGGTTATATATTGCTTTCTTTGGATGTAATATTCCCATTCCCTTTCTTCCATATCCTGGGATAAGAGCTTTCTTGACGGCTCTATTCAGTCGGCCTGTTGTACGTGCGCTGATACTTTTCTTCAGCGACGGGGTTCTCATTCCAAATTTCATATTGCTACTATTTTATGGTAATTCAATCTGGTTTGTTCCCGCACATAATGTTGCAACATAGTCGATAAACTGACTTTCTGATGATTGCTCATCATAAAGATAGAGTAGTGCATCGTCTTGAGCAGCCTTTGACTGACTAAGAAGACGCATAGCTGTTACTATCATGCCTTGACTATAGCCAAGGTCTTGCATCTGAGCAAGTAGTGCTGATTCTTTGGAGGTCATACAAGGTTGTTTGTTTTGAGGTAAATGAACAGAACTATTCCTAGTTGAATGAGGAATATACCCGGCACTCCATATTTGAACTTCTTATGCAAGGTCTTATGATGGAAGAGTTTGATACCCATCCATGCACCGATGCTTCCTCCCACAGCTGCCATGATGAGCAGTGTGGCTTCGGGAATGCGCCATTTGCTGTGTTTGGCTTTCCATTTGTCGATGCCATACATCATCAAGGTAATGACGTTGATGACTATCACATAGCCTATGATTATCTTTTCTATTGTACTCATTCTTCTATCGTTTCTATGTAAAAACTAACAGGACGAAAGCCATCATTGCAGGATATCATGGCTGATTTTGGGTTCTTCATCCAACCATCGTAGAAGTTTTCACCACCATGTGCCAACGTCATCACGAAAGAATGCATGGACTGCCAAGCACTCTCACAAAGACCCTCTGGCTTCTGGGCATCAATGGAGATAAAAGTTTGTCCTTCCTGCATATCGCAGGTATGTTCAATTGGGTTCTCGTATCGCGCCGACAGGTCTGTATGATTCACCTTTCTAATTACTGTAATCTTAATCTTTTTCATTGTCGTCTTCTTCATTTGAATGATTACGTTTCTTCAACGGATCTTTTGTATGACCTCTGTTCAAATCTACACCTGCTTCGTTTAAGATGCGGAACAGGGAGCTTCTACTTTTGAATCCGCTTCGTTGCCAGATGTCGTCAATGGTATGGCCACTCTTGTACATGTTGACCACCATCTTGTTGCGTTCCAGTTTAAGCAAGGTTGCTGAAGTGTGTGCTTTGATTGGCTTTTTCAGCTTGCTTGTACTGCTGTTGGCTCTACGCATTGCTAAGGCTTCTTGTGGTAAGGTAGCCATCATATTAAGGATATCCGAGGAACGGGTGTCTTTGAACATTTCTCCTGTTGAATCTATCCTGTCACGGATGGATATCACTCGTACCATGTTCTTGCGGCAAAACTCCAGGAGAATGGATAGTTCTCTGGCTCCTCTCACGGCATTGCTGAATTTACCAACGACCAATTCGTCACTGGTGGTCAATGCTTCGATGAGTCGTTGCCATTCAGGACGAAGCTTCTCATGGATGTTCTGTTCTTCAATGATCTGTTCACAACCATTGTTCAACATCCACTGTTTGTCTTCTTCTAAAAACTTATAGTGTGGAGTATTCCACAGGTATCCTATTCGTGCCATACGCAGAGTATTATTTATTGCTTGCAAATTTACTGGATATTTCTCGTTGAAAATCATACTTGGCACTAAAGATGCTTAATTCAG
>JAQVBQ010000119.1 GCA_028690215.1 Bacteroidales bacterium
AATTTCGGCAAGTCGTTGTAATGCGATGTTTTCCATAGCCATATTTAACATAATCTTGCTACCAAGACCCTTTTTCAGAACGATTTCTTTGATATTGTCAGACATATTGGCTATGGCTTCCGCATGAAGATCTGATTTGGATTCTTCAGAGAGGCTTTCGATATATGCCTGGGCGCGTTTCTTGTTTTCTTCCTGCTGTTGCTGGCGTTTTTGTTCGGCAGCTTCACTGTGAGCAATTTCTTGCGCTTTCATGGCTTCCTGGGCGATAACCTGCCGGGCGGCTTCTTCGTCTTCCTGCATTGCAAGGCCGTAATCATTCTGCAAAGCCTTCAAAAGATATGGTCGGTAATTGTTTTTCGCATTTTTGTTGGTATAGCGGATGTTCCGGGCCACATAATCAGCGCCGCGCATTTCATAAAAAGCTATTACAGGCTCAAGTATGGTTTTTTGTGATCGGCGCGGCTCTGGAAGAAGATTGATTAAAATAGTGATTTCTGGCTTATCTGGCATTGTAAAAGACTCTTTTTCCGGCTGATTAAACGGCAGCAAGACTTTCTCAACAACAGTTTTTGTGAAACAAAGAATAGTCTGGCCGTGATCGAGCTTTCTAGTTTCAAGCAGAAATTTTGTATCAGAGCATTTGTTAATGCGGTTTATGGCGGTTTTGATCTTTGGAACGATGTGAGCGGAATAGCGCTCTTTCATGGGAATCTTTTCAGCCATTTTGGCAGCACTGATTTCCCAAGTATCTCGACCATGGAAAGATTTACAGAGAATTTCATACAATCTTGTTGCGAGTGGCGACCGTAGTCTTTTGAACTCAGCAAAGTTGATATATTTGAAGAAGCCTTTTCCCAGCATCATTGTTAAAAATTCAGGAGAAAACCTTATATGAAGGTTTTTTGTTACTTTATCAATCTTCCAGGAATCAATAATACCGAAATTGATCGAAGAATAGCTTTTACCATCATAGAAATTACCAATAAACTCAACCCCAACCATTTTCCAACGTTTTAAACTATCTTCAAGACGGCTATATGACTTGGCACTAACATCTAAACCGCAATCATTAAGAATTTGATAACGAGTTAATGTAAGCTCTTGGTCATAGCCACTTATTTGACTTTGCATCAGCAAATATAACAAGAAAATTGCATCTGTTTTAACTGGTGATTTATAACCAGCTCTGTAAACAAAGCCTTCTCGATCTTTCCAAACTATGCCTTGCTCTGCATTTGCAGCACTAACTTCGTCTTGGAACCAAAGAGGATATTCCAGAAAATTGATGTTTTGTTTAACATTTTCACGTTCCATATAACTCTCGATTTTTTAACAATATTTTAACAACGGGAAATACTAACATAAAAGACGCTGATTACAAAACAAAAAACATAGTTAGATTTTTCCGATAATAAGCAAGTAAAACTATCGGGGTTTGAGAACACTTTTATCGGGGTTTGAGAACACTTTTATCGGGGTTTGAGAACACTTTTATCGGGGTTTGAGAACAGTGACACTTCCGCAAACGATGATCAGATGTTAATTACAGGCATGGTTTTTTAGTTGGATATATTTTAGATAGTACTTTAGATAAACTTACGACTAGAGGACTTAGAAAATTTGTAAACAAACCTGGTTGATCTGGTTCAAGGTTCGGTTGTCTGTTTTTTTGTAAACTACCGATATTGGAAAACAGTTAAGATCGAAAACAATGATTAACAAAGAGCTTTGCCAATACACAGCAGCCGGCAAAAACAAACCACTGCTATTGTAGTTTGAGAACACTATTTTCTAAAAACCCTTATCAAGTCAGACTTTTTAGTATCGTTGTTGGAAAACAGTTTTTTTATTGATGTTTGAAAACACTCAAAGACAAGAAAGCTAAAACTCCCGTGTTTTGAGAACACTTTTTCAAAAATACAGCCAGGGAAGAAAATTTTTCCCAATAGAGAGGGTAGATATCCGAAAACCATTTTGGATTCCGTACAGGGCACGCCAGGTAGTTTAAAACCAGTTTTTAGACGGCAAGTTATTCTGGGTCACAGCACCAAATGGAAATTTATGCAAGTCTAAGACCTGGCTGATGCAGGCAACCACCTATAAAGAGTCGGAACAGAGACCCCAAGGTTCCTGGCAATATCTTTTGGCAGAGCGCCAGCTTCAAAGAGTTTTTTGGCTGCTTCAATTTTGCTATCTGTCATGGAACGTTTCCTGCCACCAATTCTTCCTTTTTGGCGAGCTGCTGCCAGGCCGGCTTGCGTTCGTTCTATGATCAATTCCCGTTCCATTTGTGCGAGACTGGCCATAACATGAAAAAAGAAGCGCCCGGCCGGAGTTGATGTATCAATCTGCTCAGTCAGGCTTTGAAAATGAATGTTCTGACTCTCCAGGTTTGTTATCAGCTCTATCAATCCTTTCACGCCACGGCCTAATCGGTCCAGCTTCCACACAATCAAAGTATCTTCGGCACGAAGATGCGAAACGGCTGACTTGAGGCCAGGTCTATCAGTTTGACTACCACTGATCTTATCGGTGAATATCTTTTCACAATGGGCTTGTTCCAAGGCAATTGTCTGTAGAGAAAGATCTTGATCGTCAGTTGAAATTCTGGCATAACCGATTCGCATAAACACCTCTGGTTCTCAAAATTCATCTTGAAGATAACGAATCGAGAACATAGAATCAAGAATGATTTTTGAGAATAGTGGACACCACTTTTTTCGTTTTCATTACAACACCCAAGTTGTTTTCTTGAAAACGGTGGTTTTCGAGAATAACTTAACAACCGTAAAATTTCGTCTGGATGAAACCAAAAGGCAATACAACTACTTGTCTTAATGACCGTTTAAACACTGTGTAAACGGCTTCCAGTCTACTTTTGTTGGTATCTGGCGATTACGCCCCTGAGTCGTAACCGTGTGACTGTATAAAAAATTATTCGCCGACGTATAAAAAATTATTCGGTAAAATCTCGATCGGGTAATCGGATGTTGAATATGTGCCGATAACGTGGTCAGCGAATACTGAATAATTCGCGTAGAATAATTTATTCACACTGTCTGAAAGGCTGTATATCATGGTAACGATTCTGGAAGCCGCGAGCAAAGCCTGTATAACGAAACAAAAGGTAAGATACTGGCTTGAGTTGCTTGATATTGAAATGACAAAAGCAGAAGGCAAGTTCTATCTGCCTGCTGGTGCTGTTGATCTTCTAATTTCAATGCAAAAGGCTGTAACCTCTGGCGCATCTCCCGCCGTTGCCGCTATTGAAATAAAAGCTACCCAGGCTTTGCCAGTAAGTTCCTCTGAGGCGATCAGCAGTCAAGATAACCAAAACGACAAAAGCGCTGCCAGGATAGGCGAGTTAGAAAAAGCTGTTTTGCTGTTGGCCTCGACTGTTGAAAGACAAAATCAGCTGTTGAGTGAACAATCAAAGCAGATAGCCGCCCTTTCAACAAGGCTGTTACCATCGCCATCAAATAAACCTTTGACTTTAAATGTATGGCAACCACCAGAGAAAAAAGTGCCGCAGGTAAACTTATTGAAACGGATCTGGCTTGAATTGTTTAACCCGACCATGCTCCGCGCTACTCCTTAAGGCTTGCTTTGTCTGTTTACTGTATTAAAGCCAAAGACATACTTGAAAAATATCTCAATTTGAGATATACTTAAATTAAGATGCATGTTATCACGCGCAGAAAACTCAATGAATTCGCTAAGCTACATATAACCGCAAAAGGGCCGTTGGACGCATGGTTCAAGATTGTGAGCCGCATGGAATTTCACAATCTGATGGAAATCAGGGCGGTATTTCCGGCAACGGATGATGTGCGTGGGTTGTGCGTGTTTAACATAGGGGGAAACAAGTTTCGTTTGGTTACCAAAGTCGAATATAGATGGCAGAAGGTTTTCGTTGTGGCGGTAATGACTCACGA
>JAQVBQ010000120.1 GCA_028690215.1 Bacteroidales bacterium
CATGTTGAGACGGTAGTATTGATGTCAAGGGTAAAATAGCATGAAGTCCGGAAACCCTTATATACAAGGCTTTCAGCACACATGGGTACAAAACCCAGTGAGCGAAAAACATGAAAATATCGGTTCATGGGAACAAGTCCATAATGGCAGTATTTGATAGTCAAGTGGTCGAGTTAGATGTCAGTGCTCGGCGAGTGGTCAGGTTAGATGTCAGAGGTTGCGAGTGGTCAGGTTGGATGTTTTTTCGGAAGTTTTTGAGGTTGTGTGGTCAGTTTAGATGAAAGCTTAGGCAGCTATTAATTGGAGTGCTTAGAATGAAGGATTTTAACAGAAAAAACTTATCCTTTTCGCTCTGCGGCCTTAACTGCAGGTTATGCCCCATGCGTCTTGACGGGCATTATTCCAGATGCGGAGGTGGAGCGGGTTCGTTCAATATTAATCTGAGGAAAGGAATGTGAGATACTATGTCAAAGATGCCTGTTTTATTTGTAGGACATGGGTCACCAATGAATGCCCTTGAAGATAATAATTATACAAGAACCTGGAGAAGTATAGCTGAAAGGATACCAAAACCTGAGGTGATATTGTCTGTTTCGGCTCACTGGTATACTAAAGGGACCAAAATTATGAACGAGGAAACCCCAAAAACTATATATGACATGTATGGTTTTCCTAAGGAATTATATGAAGTTTCATACAACACAGCTGGTTCATCCGGCATGGCTAAAGTCTCCAAGGAGCTGATTTCAAGGGAAACAAAATATGATAATTCTTGGGGTATTGACCACGGAACCTGGTCAGTATTAGTTCATATGTATCCGGATAGAGATATTCCTGTATTTCAAATCAGTATAGATGGTGATGCTCCTCCGGAAGCACATTACAAAATTGGCAAGGAGTTAAGATCCTTAAGAGAACAGGGAGTTCTTATATTTGGCACTGGGAATATTGTCCATAACTTAAGACTGGTTGATTGGAACAAAGCAAGCGAGGGCTTTGATTGGGCATATGAATTTGATGAATATATTTATGAAAACATAATAAAAAGAAATCATGATAATATTCTGAAATTCAATGAACAAGGTAATATTGCAAGGCTAGCAGTGCCGACTCCGGACCATTTTTATCCTCTTATATATGCACTCGGAGCGTCGGATGAAGATGATAAAATCAGTGTTTATAATAAATCCTGTGAACTGGGATCATTGACAATGACTGCTTACCTTTGGGAATAATACAAGCTTTTCAAGCGGGAATAATACGAATAAAATAATGTTTTTTAAGAAGGAGGCTAAGTATATGGAACGAAAAATTAGTAAACAGGTTAGAGGTTTTAGAACACAGGACGGAGCTGGAGTGAGTTTGGTCAGGGTATTGGGAAACGGAACTGTTCATGAATACGATCCAATTTTAATGCTAGATTCCTTTGACAGCACAAATCCAGATGACTACACAGCGGGATTTCCCATGCATCCGCACAGAGGTATCGAGACAATCAGTTATGTGTATCGTGGGTTTATGACTCATAAGGACAGCTTAGGGAATGAGGATACGATTGGTGATGGAGAAGTTCAATGGATGACAGCGGGTTCCGGTATTATGCATGAAGAAAAATTGCCAGCTGCCGAGCGGATGCTTGGTGTACAGCTCTGGCTGAATCTTCCTGCAAAGGACAAAATGGCTCCTCCAGCTTATCACAGCATCAAAAACTCAGAAATCGAGGAAATAGAGTTTGATTGGGGCAAACTAAGACTGTTGGCGGGCGAATTTGAGGGAAGAAAAGGATATATGAGCAAATATCTTCCGCTTAACTATTACGATTTGCACCTAAACTCCAATGCATCAATTATTTTGAATACAGAAAGTGAGCGCTCTGTCATGGTGTTTACCCTTTTAGGGGACGCGTATGTCGGTGGAGAGCTGGTAAAGGAAAAGACGGCAGTAAAACTTACCTCTGGAGATGTGGTAGAGATAAAGGCTACAGATGAAAAAGCTCAAGTTTTATTCGTAAGTTCAAAACGACTGGCTGAACCGGTAGTTTGGGGTGGTCCTATCGTTATGAATACAAAAGAGGAATTGAATAAAGCGTTCGATGATTTGAAAAAAGGCACATTTTTACAGGACAAGATTTCTTATTGAGAGTACGGTAAAGAGAGGAGTAAATAATATTGAAAAAAATAAAGATATTAGCTATTGTTGGTTCTCTGCGAAAAGAATCCTATAACCGTCAATTGGCTTTAGCAGCAAAAGAAATACTTGGAGATCGGGTCGATTTTACGCTGCTCGAATATCAGGACATACCATTAATGAACCAGGACATTGAATATCCCGCACCTGAAGCTGTAAAACGAGTTCGTGAGGAAGTAAAATCTGCAGATGGTATATGGTTCTTTACACCCGAATACAATCACTTTTTCCCCGGCGTACTGAAAAACCTCATTGACTGGTTGTCCCGCCCGATCAGCGATAAAGAGCCGCAGGTTCTTACCGGAAAGCCCGCAGCAATAAGTGGAATCTCTCCCGGTATGTCTGGAACTGGTATAGCCCAGGATCATTTAGTTACGCTTATCAGTTTTTTGAACATGGATGTTATGAATGCGCCGCGGCTTACTATACCTAACGCTATGCACCAACTTGACAGTGGTGGCAAGCTGACACTCAAAGAAAGCCATCCTTACTTGGAAAAACAAGCGAATGCATTTATGGATTTTCTCGAAAGACATATGCATGATCAATGAAATTAATCCAGCGAAGGCAAGTTAAACTAAGGCACTATAACATCGCCCTTCGAGTCCTTTCTAGCCGGTGTGCCCTATCTCTGCTCTAATTTTTCGCTATGCTATTGACATGATACGCTTATTGAGATATAATCCTAATAAGTATTCAAAATCAATAAGGATTGATTATTTTATGAATAAGCGCAGCACCACACAACGATCTTTAATTCTTGAAGCTGTAAAAGAGTTGCGGTGTCATGTTACCGCTGACGAGGTCCACCATACGATCGTGAAGAAATACCCCCATATCAGCAGAGGGACAGTATATAGGAATCTGAACCTGCTGTCCGATATTGGCGAAATCCGCAAAGTGGAAATGCCAAACGGAGCCGACCGTTTTGACTATCTAACCCACGATCATTATCATGCAAGATGCATAAAGTGCGGTAGAATCTTTGATGTGGAAATGGATTTTATCGCGGATTTGGAAAAGAACATAAAGGATACACATGGGTTTGAGTTTATCGGCCATGATATCATTTTCAAAGGTACCTGCATGGAATGTAATAAATGATCTATTAAGTAGAGAACAGGCAATTCGGCAAATCAATTATGTGCGCCTACGGGAGCAGAAAAAAACCCCCGTAAATATATAATTAAGAGGAGAATGGTTATGAGAAGTTTTACTACGTTAGACCTACAGTATGCACACAGGTTCTATGGGTTCAAAGGTGAAGCACAGTATTTGCACGGACATACAGGAATTCTGACGATTGAGGTTGAAGATTCTGTCAACATGGGAGTCAATATGGTGTTTCCGTGTAATGAAATCCAGAAAACCGCTTGGGAAGTTTTACAAAACTTCGACCATGCGCTGATTTTGAGGGAAGACGATCCATTGCTTCCTGCAATTCTGGGTGTTTATGAAGAACAAGGTATAAAGAACGGTACACCAACCAATAAGCAAAAAGGCCCAGCTTTTAAGAATGAACTGGCAACAGCGTATCCGGAATGTCGTTTAGTTGTTACGAAAGAAACGATGACCGTTGAAGGCATGATTAAAATCGTTTACGATTTGCTGAAGGACAAGCTGAACATTGTGAAGCTCACGTTTACAAGCGGAGTAAATGGCGCTACAGAAGAATATGAGCCCCAAAAGGATAATATAGATCGTTGCCCGTTATGTGGCATCGCACTAAACGAAAATGGCGTATG
>JAQVBQ010000121.1 GCA_028690215.1 Bacteroidales bacterium
CAAATTTTGCAGAGAAACAAGGAGTTGCAGGATATAATCTCAATACTTGGTATGGAGGAGTTATCCGATGAGGACAAAAAAATAGTAAACAGGGCAAGGCGTGTACAGCGTTTCCTTTCCCAGCCTTTCTCTGTAGCTGAGCAATATACAGGTATTAAAGGAGTAATGGTTCCGATAGAGGATAGTATCAAAGGATTCCAGATGATTCTTGACGGAGTAGTTGACAATCTTCCTGAACAGGCATTCCTGAATGTCGGAACAATTGAGGAGGCTATTCAGAAAGGAGAGAATATGCTTAAACAAGTATAATCAAAACTTAAATGAAGCTATCAATACATAATCCACGCAAAAATCTTTTTAAAGGAGAGGTCACATTGGTGACTGTTCCCGGAACTGAGGGGCTGTTCACAGTTCTTGACAACCACGCTCCTATCATCTCACTGCTCGATTCCGGAAAAATTACAATAAGAGTGGCTCAAACCGGAGATGAGAAGAGTTTTGATGTACCGGACAGTGGATATGTGAAGGTTCTGAATAATTCAGTGACAATATGTATTAATTAATAAATAGAGTAATGGGGGTTTTAAATAAAAGATTTCTGAAAATTCTTCTTATTGCCTATGTGGCATTTGGAGTATTGGTTGGTTTTATCTTATACTACCTGCTACCTGAACACTATTTTGGCTGGTATCCTATAATACCCTCCTACTTCTCGATAATTGCTGTTTTTCTTTATGGGGCTCTACTGCACTTCAGAGAAAAGAATCCAACAAAAATGATCCAGGCATATATGATGATGAGGGGCATAAAACTTCTGGTGACCATTTTGCTCGTTTTGCTATACAATCTTTTCATTGACAAGAACGATGAGGAGTTTACCATAGTGATATCGTTATTCTACTTCTTTTACCTTGTGATTGAGACATATTTTTATGTCAAATTTGAATTATCAATAAAGAATGATAAAAAGAGTTAGATATATTACCTCTCTTTTGTTGCTGGCAACAATTGTATTCTCACCATGCCGTATTTACGGACAGGAGACAGATGCAAAAAAAATAATTTTTTCGCATATAGGTGACTCTTACGGGTGGCATATTACAACATGGGGGGATAAACATATAGCTGTTCCTCTTCCCATTATCATAATCGATAAGTCACATAAACTGAATATTTTTTTGTCCTCCAGAGTTGAAGGGGGTTCTCAATATAAAAATTTTAAAATAGCCGAAACCGGGGAATTTTCAGGGAAGATTGTAGAAATTGGAAATAACGGAGAGATTTCGAGGCCCATTGACATATCGCTGACAAAGAACGCGTTTGCCCTTATTCTAAATAGTATTATACTTGTCTCTATAATACTGTTTGTAGCAAGATGGTATAGAAAAAAGCCATTGACCCCGCCAACCGGCTTTGTGGGTGCGATGGAGATATTTATTATGGACATTAATGACAATGTCATCAAACCATCAATAGGTGAAAACTATCATAGGTTTGCCCCATATCTCCTCACTGCATTCTTCTTCATATTCATAAATAATGTAATGGGTCTTATACCACTGTTCCCTGCCGGGGCCAACACAACCGGCAACATTGCAGTGACTATGGTTCTGGCTCTCTGTACATTTTTTGTCGTGAATATTTCCGGTACAAAGCACTACTGGAAAGAGGCCTTATGGCCCGATGTCCCTTTATGGATGAAGGTTCCTATCCCTCTGATGCCTTTGTTAGAGGTTTTTGGTATTTTCTCCAAGCCATTTGCTCTTATGATACGTCTTTTTGCCAACATCATGGCAGGACACGCAATCATACTGTCATTGACGGTATTGATATTCATAACGGTGGCAATGGGTCCTGCAGTTAATACCGGGATGACGGTGGTATCTGTGATACTAAGCATTTTCATGAATTGTCTGGAACTGCTTGTTGCATATATTCAGGCTTACGTATTCACAATGCTCTCTGCAATATTTATAGGACTTTCGCAGGAAGGAAGGAAAAAAGTTGAAACATGTTAATATTTAATTTAATATAATAAAGAATATGGCTCTATTTACATTACTTGAAGTAACCTCGGCACACATTGGGACAATGGGTGCAGCACTAGGTGCCGGTATCGCTGCTATAGGCGCAGGCATCGGAATTGGTAAAATCGGAGGGAATGCTATGGATGCAATTGCCCGTCAGCCGGAATCTGCCGGAGATATAAGGATGACTATGATCATTGCTGCAGCACTGGTTGAGGGTGCATGTCTCTTTGCTATAGTAGTCTGCTTCCTGGCAATTTAATAAGAGTACAATGTCACTGTTGACTCCCGACGCAGGATTGCTCTTCTGGATGATAATTTCATTCGGAGCTGTCTTTTTCATCCTTGCAAAGTACGGATTCCCCGTTATAGTAAAGATGGTAGAGGAGAGGCGGGCCTTTATACAGCAATCCCTTGATGCTGCCAAGGCAGCAAATGTCAAGCTTGAGGAATTGAAAAAAGAGAGTGATGCCATCATTGCATCGGCCCGTGCTGAGCAGACCAAGATACTGCATGAGGCAAATGTTTTCAGAGAGAGTATACTCAGTTCAGCAAAGGAGGAGGCCGGCAAACTGACATCAAAACTGATTGATGATGCCAAAAAGGAGATTGAGAGAGAGCGTGAGAAGTCTATGAAGATGATCCGCAATCAAGTTGCCGATCTCTCTATTGATATTGCAGCAAAGGTAATCCGCAAAGAGCTTGAGGCAGATGATGCCCACATGGATCTGATTGAAAAATACATTAAGGAAACCACTAGTATTAAATCTTAGATGAACATTGGCATAATATCTACCAGATATGCCCGTGCCTTGCTTAGTCATGCACTGGAAAGAGGCACTGAGGATGCTGTTTACAACAACACCCTCAGATTGTCACAATCTTTCCTTGAAGTCCCCGAACTGGAAAGTGCACTACTCTCTCCTGCTATTAAGAGAAAAGAGAAGTTATCACTTATAGTTACAGCCTCCGGCAGCGATCTCTCTGCTGAGTTCCACAACTTCTTAAGGCTTATTTTGGCAAAAGAGAGGGAGGCACTTCTCAAGTCAATATGCCTGATATATCAGGATCTGCACAACAAATATCACAACATAACTATCTGCGAGCTGGTAACCTCAATTCCTGTATCGCATGAAATTGAGGAGAAGATAAGAAGGATTGTGACCTACAGGACCCGCGGGCCGGTGATAATAAACAAAAGGGTTGATCCGGAAATAATCGGCGGTTATGTATTTGAGATCGGTGACTATCGGCTTGATTCGACAGTCAGGACACAACTGGAGAGTATAAAAAGGAAATTAACAGAATCAGAATATCAGTAAATAATATTATATGTCCGATATATTTAAAGTAAGTGAAGTCTCAGACATTTTGAAGATGCAGCTTGATGGCATCAACAATAAGCTGGAATTTGAGGAGATTGGCAAGGTGCTTCAGGTTAGTGACGGAGTTGCCCGTATCTTCGGATTATTCAATGCTGAATCAAACGAGCTGATCCAGTTTGACAATGGCATGGAAGCGGTTGTCATGAACCTCGAGGAGGACAATGTTGGAGCCGTTTTGCTCGGGCAGTCAGATAAGATTAAAGAGGGAGACAGAGTGACCAGAACGGGCAAAATCGCCTCAATAAAGGTTGGCGAGGCTCTTCTTGGACGGGTCATCAACACATTGGGAGAACCAATTGACGGAAAAGGAGCCATTAAAGGTGAACTGATAGAAATGCCTCTGGAGAGGAAAGCTCCAGGAGTTATCTTCCGTCAACCAGTCAATGAGCCTCTTCAAACCGGCATCAAGGCTATTGATGCAATGATCCCGATAGGAAAGGGACAAAGAGAGCTGATTATTGG
>JAQVBQ010000040.1 GCA_028690215.1 Bacteroidales bacterium
AGACTTGTCTCCAGGTCTGATGCTGTTATGCTTAGTGAGCCATCTTTTAATACAAAAAGAAAATTGTCAAGAATAGGAATAGTATTCTTGGACGAAACCACCCTTGATACTGATTGAAGGCGTGCTAATAATTCTGTGCTGGATACTACAAACTTCATGAGATTAGATTTTTTACAAAGATAAAAAAAATAAATTATGGCATGTAATTTGAAAAATTATATAACATAAAAAATTATATATAGTTATGAAAAAGAACCTACTTGTTATAATTTTATCTGTGATTTTAAGTGGTATTACCTCTGTAATTGTAATCAATTATCATGAAAGACACAGGGAGAGAGTTGCGATGGATCTCCCTGCAGCTCAGATTAGCAGGGTTAGTCTGACACAACAGTCCTATCCGGACTTTACATTTGCTGCGGAGAATTGTGTAAAGGCTGTAGTACACGTTAAAGTCTTATCGAAAGGTGCAGTACAGACATACTCTTTGTTCGACTTCTTTTTCGGAAATGGATCTCCGCAACCGATGCAACGGGAACAGTTAAGTGCCGGATCCGGTGTTGTCATTAGCCCTGACGGTTATATTGTGACAAATAGTCATGTTGTGTCAGGGGCAGAAGAGATATCCGTGACATTGGAAAATAATAAAAGTTATAAGGCAAGATTGATAGGCGCGGACGAAGTAACTGATATTGCTGTTGTCAAAATTGAGGCCAATGGGCTTCCTTACCTGGAGTTTGGTGATTCTGACGCATTGCGGTTGGGTGAATGGGTTATTGCCATAGGTAATCCGTATAACCTTACAAACACCATAACTGCCGGTATTGTAAGCGCAAAAAGCCGAAGCATGCCGTCATATGATGAGGGTTTCAAAATTGAATCGTTCATACAGACTGATGCAGCGGTGAATCCGGGAAACAGTGGCGGTGCCCTTGTAAATATCAAAGGTGAACTTGTCGGTATAAATACTGCAATTGCCTCTCGAACAGGATCTTTTACCGGTTATTCGTTTGCCGTTCCTGCATCAATTGCCAGAAAAATTGTCAATGACTTTGTTGATTTCGGGGAGGTTAAGAGAGCCTTGCTGGGTATTACAATGCAAGATATGTCAAGCGAACTTGCCCGTGAGAAGGGAATAAGAGATGTCAAGGGAGTATATATAAGTGATATTTTGAAGGATGGTGCTGCCTACAAGGCTGGAATTAAGGAGTCAGATGTAATATTATCTATCAACGGGAAACCCGTGAACTCATCTCCTGAAGTGCAGGAGCAGATTAGCAAATTCAGTCCGAAAGATAGGATAAAGGTTGGTATTCTTCGTGAAGGTAAACAAAAGGAGTTGTCAGTTGTATTAGAGGGGAGCAATATAGTAAGGTAGATTATTCGCTAATGGGACCTAAATTTTGTTGCTTCAACTATTTTGTTTTACTTTTGCAGGATATTATATTGGAATGAGACAACTTAAGATAACCAAATCAATTACAAACAGGGAGAGTGCCTCTCTGGACAAGTATCTCCAGGAAATCGGTAGAGAAGAATTAATAACAGTTGAAGATGAGGTAGAGTTAGCGCAGAGGATAAAAAAGGGAGACCAGGAGGCCTTGGAAAAACTCACAAGGGCCAATCTTCGTTTCGTAGTCTCTGTGGCTAAACAGTATCAGAATCAAGGACTTAGTCTTCCTGACCTTATCAATGAGGGGAATCTTGGACTGATTAAAGCTGCTGAAAAGTTTGATGAGACAAGAGGTTTTAAATTCATCTCCTATGCGGTTTGGTGGATAAGGCAGTCGATTCTTCAAGCTCTTGCCGAACAATCCAGAATTGTCAGACTTCCTCTGAACCAGGTTGGTTCTCTCAATAAAATAAACAAAGCCCTGTCAAAATTTGAACAAGAAAACGAGAGGATGCCTTCTCCTGAAGAGTTGGCAGATATTCTTGATATTCCACGGGAAAAGATAGCTGACACTCTGAGGGTTTCCGGCAGACATGTCTCTGTTGATGCCCCTTTTGTTGACGGTGAAGATAACAACCTCCTTGATGTGCTGGTTAATAATGATTCTCCAAATGCTGACAGAGGACTTGTAAATGAATCACTGAACAAAGAGATTGAAAGGGCACTCTCTACTCTGACAGAGAGAGAAAGAGATATTGTAAAATATTTCTTTGGAATAGGAGCCAGCGAGATGACACTGGAAGAGATCGGCGAATACTTTGGTCTTACAAGAGAGAGAGTCCGCCAGATCAAAGAGAAAGCGATACGCAGATTGAGGCACAGTGCCAGGAGCAAGCTTCTGAAATCATACCTGGGCTAAATTTAAACTACATAAAATTATGAGAAAACTACTAATACCAATGTTAGCAGCCTTTTTTGTCATTACTGCATTTCAGAATAAACCTGAAGAGAATCCACTCTTGACAGAGTGGAATACTCCATATAGTATACCCCCATTTGATCAGATTAAAGCAGAGCATTTTATGCCTGCATATCTGGAAGCAATCAAAAGGCACAGCGCAGAGATAGATGCAATTGTCAATAATACTGAGAAGCCTACATTTGAAAACACAATACTTGCATTCGATAATTCAGGAGAGCTTCTTGAGAGAGTATCAGCTGTTTTTTCAAATGTCCAGGGGACAAAATCCAACGAGAGTATTATGTCTTTAGCAAAGGAACTCTCTCCTCTGGTAAGCAGACATTTCAACGATATCAGTTTGAATGCCGGTTTATTCAACAGGATTAAGGATGTATACGATGCAAAAGATGTATCATCACTTAACCCTGAACAAAAAAGGCTTGTTTCAGAGATCTATAAAAGTTTTGAAATGGGAGGAGCAAACCTTCCTGAAGCAAAAAAAGCTGAGCTGAAGATAATTAACGAGGAGATAGCAGCACTTCATTTAGCTTTTGGACAAAACCTCATTTCGGAGACAAATAATTTCAGACTTGTGGTAGATAATGAAAAAGATCTTACAGGAATTTCTGCATCTTTGAAATACGCTGCTGCTGAAAGAGCTAAGAAATTTAACCTTCCGGGAAAATGGGTTTTCGGTCTCGATAATCCAAGCGTTATACCATTTTTGCAACAATCAGAAAATAAGGATCAGAGAAAACAGATCCTCGATGCATATCTGAATAGGTGTAACAATGACAATAATAATGATAATAAGGAAGTTATAAAGAAGCTTATTTCGCTTCGTCTTAAAAAAGCTCAGATTCTCGGCTTTGAGAATTTTGCCCAATATCAACTTGATGACAGGATGGCTAAGACCCCTGAGGCAGTATATGAACTTCTGGATAAACTTTGGGAACCTGCATTGAGTTCGGCCAGGAACGAGTTGAAGGATATGAAGGCTATTGCTGAGTCAGAAGGATTCAAAGGCGATTTGGGCCCTGAAGATTGGAGATTTTACTTCGAAAAAAGTATGGCTAAGAAGTTTAATCTCAGTGATTCTGAACTAAGGCCATATTTTAAACTGGAGAATGTCAGGGAAGGTATATTCTATGTAGCTAATCAGCTTTATGGAATAACATTTACTAAGCTTGAATCTGTTCCTCTTCCAAATGACGAAGCAACTGTATTTGAATGTAAGGATGAGGATGGTTCTCACCTTGGAATTCTCTTTATGGATATGTTTGCAAGACCGGGCGAAAAGAGAGGAGGAGCTTGGTGTAGCAGTTTCCGTTCTCAAACATACAAGAACGGGGAAAGAGTTGCACCTCTTATGATTATTGTAGGAAATTTCACAAGACCTGCTGGTGACGAACCGGCTCTTTTGAGCATAGATGAGGCTGAAACGATGTTCCATGAATTTGGCCATGCTTTGGCAGGATTGCTCAAAAATGTACACTATAGCGGAGTTGGTGGCATGACAAGGGATTTTGTGGAATTACCGTCACAAGTCATGGAACATTGGGCATTTGAGCCTCAGGTGTTGAAAAAATATGCAAAACATTATAAGACAGGAGAAGTTATCCCTCAGGAGCTTATAGATAAAATGGTAAATTCAGGCAAATACGGGCAGGGATTTGCTACTACTGAGTACCTTGCTGCATCTTTGCTTGATATGGATTATCATATATTAAAAAGTATACCTGCAGACTTTAATGTAATATCTTTCGAAGATAAGGTACTTAAAGATAGAGGCCTTATATCTCAGATACCACCACGTTACAGAAGCACCTATTTCCAGCACACCTTTACGGGAGGATACACTGCCGGTTATTACTCATATATATGGGCAGAGGTTCTGGACAGTGATGCATATGAGGCATTCCTTGAAACAGGAGATATTTTTAACAAAGCTGTGGCATCAAAATTCAGAAAGGAGATTCTTGAAAGAGCCGGACAGGATGAAGCAATGAATCTCTATGTAAATTTCAGAGGGAAAAAACCGGGTATTGAGCCGCTGCTTAAAAACAGAGGACTCAAATAATGTTATTTACACCGCAGAATATTTTACTGGCAGGATCAGTTCTTTTTCTGATCAGTATATTTGCTAGCAGGGCAGCGTACCGTTTTGGAGTACCTGTCCTGCTTCTTTTTTTGATTCTTGGGATGCTCTTTGGTTGTGATGGTCTTGGTATTCAGTTCAACAATGCCTCTTCTGCGCAGTTCATAGGCATCCTGGCTTTGACTATGATTCTGTTTACCGGTGGTATTGATACAAATTATAAAGAGATTAAACCAATTATTTTTCCTGGTATTATTCTGGCATCTTTTGGAGTTCTACTGACTACCATTATTGTTGGCGGGGCTATCTACCTTATAACCAATCAGATAGATAGGTTTATCACACTTTCATTGCCTGAATCAATGTTGCTTGCCGCTGTTATGTCATCAACAGATTCAGCTTCAGTGTTTTCTATTCTAAGGTCAAAAGGTTTGCATCTAAAGGAAAATTTAAGACCGCTACTTGAACTTGAGAGTGGATCAAATGACCCGATGGCATATATGCTTACCCTTATGTTTATAGGTGTTGTGCAATCTGGTGAGATGGACATTGCAGGATTTGGCTTAAAATTGTTGATTCAACTTTCTGTCGGCGGATTGAGTGGTTATCTTCTAGGTAAACTAATTGTTTATGCTGCACGCATATTTAAACTCCCTACACCTTCTCAGTATAATATTATGCTTCTGGCGTTTGCTTTTTTTGTATATTCTGCAACCGAGTTTGTAAGCGGGAACGGCTTTCTTGCTGTATACATTGCAGGTTTGGTAATAGGAAATTCAAAATTTGAGTATAAAGAGAATGCGTCCGGATTCTTTGAAAGTGTCGCATGGCTTTTCCAGGTCGTAATGTTCCTCTCATTGGGATTGCTTGTCAATCCTAAGGAGTTGTTATCTATATATATGATTGGGTTGATGGTTACTTTTATCATGGTTGCAGTTGCCAGACCAGCCACAGTATTTCTCTCTCTTTTACCATTCAGGAAACTGTCAAACCGTGCAAAACACTATGTCTCCTGGGTAGGTTTAAAAGGTGCTGTCCCGATAATTTTTGCCACATATCCTCTTACCGCCGGGTTGGAGAATGCAGGACACATGTTCAATATTGTATTTTTTGTAACGCTTATATCACTAATAATTCAGGGAACGACAATAAACTTTGCAGCAGAGAAACTAAAATTGTCCAATCCTTCGGAATAACTATATTTGTGGAAGATCTAAATTAAACTTTAAAACTTAACATGACAGAATTCTGGAGGACAATTGGTGATTCAATTGTCTGGTTTAGCAACTGGATATGGGGTATGCCCCTGTTTTTATTATTAATTGGAGGAGGTTTTGGATTTCTTGTATATTCCGGATTTGTACCATTCCGGTATTATGGCAGGGCGCTAAAATCATTGAAAAAGAAGGAAGATGATGCTCCTGGACAGATTAGCTCTTTTGAAGCCCTTACAAGTGCGATAGCCGCAACTGTAGGTATGGGTAATATTTCCGGAGTTGCAGTTGCATTGACCATGGGGGGACCTGGTACAATATTCTGGATGTGGGTGAGCGCCGTTGTAGGAATGGCTACTAAGTTTTTTGAGGGCACTCTTACAATAATGTTTAAAGGAAAAGACTCCAACGGAGAACCTCAGGGAGGACCTATGTATATGATTACTCAAGGACTGGGACCGAAATGGAAACCTATGGCAATATTCTTTTCAATATTCGGACTAATAGGAACATTGTGCCTTATGCAGGCAAACCAGCTAACAGAGGCTCTGATAGCTACATTTGTCGTCCCTAATGGTATCGAAAGTTCATTTGGACTTAAACTTGGAATAGGAATTTTTATATGTTTACTTGTGTCAGTTGTCGTTCTTGGAGGCATTCAGAGAATTTCCAAGGTGTCAGCAAGGCTTGTTCCAAGTATGGTTGGCTTTTATTTCATTTTAGTCGGCTATATCATACTAACTAACTTGTCGGTAGTTCCGGATGTATTCTATAGTATATTTTCCCAAGCATTCGAGTTTAAAGCCGGATTAGGTGGTCTTGCCGGTTCTGCAATTGTAATTGGTGCAAGAAGGGCTGCTTTTGTAAATGAGGCCGGTGTAGGTACTGCCTCTATGATGCATGGGGCTTCAAAGAACTCTGAGCCTGTCAGAGAAGGGCTTGTGGCGATGATAGGTCCCTCAATAGACTCCGGATTGGTTTGTACACTCACAGCATTGGCAATTCTGATAAACGGACAGTACGAAGTTTCTCAGATTCAAGGAATACAGATGGCTATTAATTCATTTGAGGTATCTATACCGGGTCTTGGCAGTTATCTGCTTATGCTGATGGCAATAGTCTTTGCCTTTTCAACAATGTTTTCATATTCATACTATGGCGTTAAATGCACCAACTATCTGTTCGGCGCAAAATTTGCCCACTATTATAATTATTTCTTTTTGATAATGTTGGTTGTAGGTGCAGTCATATCACTTGACGTTGTAGTAGGTGTGATTGACAGTGCATATGCCCTGATGGCCATTCCAACAATGACGACCTTAATTTTACTCGCTCCTAAAGTCAAGAGGGAGATGAAAAAATACTTTGCTAACAACAAATAATTTATGAATCCAGAACTCCTTATTACAGAAAAATTAAAAGAGGCAGTATTCACTCTCTATGGTATAGAGGCCGGAAAAGATATTTTCCAGACTCAAGCTACACGCAAAGAGTTTGAAGGCGATATAACAGCAGTGATGTTCCCTCTATTGAAATATTCTAAGAAAAGCCCTGAAATGACCGGTCTAGAGGTCGGTACTGTTATTAAACAGATTTCGCCTGAAGTGGAATCCTTTAATGTTGTAAAGGGTTTTCTAAATATCAAACTATCTACTAGTTTTTGGTACGATTCGTTCCGTTCCATTGCAGAATCAAAAGATTTCGGACAGGCACCCCCATCGGGGAAGAGTGTAATGGTTGAGTTTTCCTCTCCAAATACCAATAAACCGTTGCATCTCGGTCATATAAGGAACAATCTACTCGGCTGGTCTGTGGCTAAGTTGCTTGAAGCTAACGGACATAATGTAATAAAAGTTAATTTGGTAAATGACAGGGGAATACACATTTGTAAGTCAATGCTTGCATGGCAGAGAGAGGCTAACGGTGAGACTCCTCAGAGTTCCGGAATAAAAGGGGATCATTTAGTCGGTAAATATTATGTAGCATTTAACAATACTCTTAAGAGAGAGGTGGAACAGATGGTAGCTGCCGGAGCATCAAAAGAGGAGGCGGAGAAATCTGCTTCGATTTTACAGGATGCACAGAGTATGCTGGTTAAATGGGAAGAGGGAGATAAAGAGGTCAGGAATCTGTGGTCTACAATGAACTCGTGGGTTTATGAAGGATTCAATGCTACTTATAAGCGATTGGGAGTGGAGTTTGATAAGACTTACTATGAATCGCAGACATATCTTCTTGGCAAGGCTCTCGTTAGCGAGGGGCTGAAAAAAGGAGTATTCTACGAGAAGGATAATGGCTCTGTATGGTGTGATCTTACAGCAGACGGACTGGATGAAAAGCTTCTGCTCAGATCAGACGGCACATCTGTATATATGACTCAGGACCTGGGCACAGCCCACCAACGTTTTTCAGAGTACAAACTCGATGAACATATCTATGTAGTCGGAAATGAACAGAACTACCATTTCCAGGTTCTTAAACTTATATTGAAGAAACTAGGTTTTGACTGGTCGGACTCAATATATCATTTATCTTACGGTATGGTTGAACTTCCTGAGGGTAAGATGAAGTCAAGGGAGGGAACTGTGGTAGATGCCGATGACCTTATTGAGAATATGGTTTCAACAGCCAGAGAGACATCTTTGGAGTTGGGTAAGCTGGAAGATATGTCGAAAAAAGATCAGAATGAACTTTTTGAAACATTGGGATTAGGAGCATTAAAATATTTCATTATAAAAGTTGACCCGAAAAAGACAATGCTTTTCGACCCTAAAGAATCGATAGATTTTAACGGGAATACTGGCCCATTTATACAGTACACCCACGCAAGGATCAAATCGATACTGAGAAAGGCAGCTGATTTTGGATTTACTCCATCTTTATCCGGCTTCACATTCAGTGAAAAGGAGATACAGATTATAAAACTTCTCAACACATTCCCCGAAAAGATTGCAGAGGGAGGAAAAGAGCACTCTCCTGCAATAATAGCAAATTACTGCTATGATCTTGCAAAGGAGTTCAATCAGTATTATCACGAGGTATCAATTCTCAAAGAGAGCGATCAGGCTTTGAGAGACCAGCGGTTGATGATGATTCTTCAAATTGCTAAAGTGCTTTCAAAGGGAATGGGTATACTTGGTATAACATTACCTGAACGTATGTAAAATGGCTTTTAATAACGATAATTTCATCCCAACCTCAAAAAAAGAGGTGGAAGCTCTCGGATGGGATTATATTGACATTATAATCTTCTCGGGTGACGCATTTATTGATCACCCCTCTTTCGGGACTGCAGTTATTTCAAGAGTACTCCTTAACGAGGGATACCGCGTTGCTGTTGTACCTCAGCCAAACTGGAGAGATGATCTCAGGGACTTTAGGAAACTGGGTGAACCCAGGCTTTTTTTCGGAGTCAATGCCGGGGTGATGGATTCAATGATAAATCATTATACTGCGAATAAAAGGCTGAGAAGCAATGATGCCTATACACCGGAAGGAAAGGCTGGACAGAGGCCTGATTACGCAGTTACAGTATACTCTCGGATTTTAAAGAAACTATACCCGAATATTCCTGTAGTTATCGGTGGAGTAGAGGCTTCATTAAGAAGGTTCTGTCACTACGACTATTGGCAAGATACCCTGAAACCATCCATATTGATAGATTCTTGTGCAGATTTGCTGGTGTATGGAATGGGAGAAAAACCAATATTGGAGATTGCCGGGAAAATAAAGTCTGGCGCTACGATGCAGGAGCTTTACCTTATTCCCCAGGTTGCTTATTCGGTTGAATATGAGGATAATGGTGTAAAAGATAGAGAACTGCTTCACTCATATGAGGAGTGCCGGAAAAACAAAATGGCTTTTATTGAGAATTTCAATATAATAGAGAGAGAGTCGAACTCGTTACACCCAAGACACATTGTAGAGCCTTCCGGAGATAAATTTATCCATGTAAACCCTCCATACGACCTGCCGACAACCGAGGAGTTGGATTCCTATTATGACCTGCCATATTCACGCAAACCACACTCAAGATACAGAGATAAACAGATATCAGCCTATGAGATGATAAAATTTTCTGTTAACACTCACAGGGGATGTTTTGGTTCGTGCAGTTTCTGTACAATCTCGGCTCACCAGGGGAAATTTGTTCAATCCAGGTCTGCCTCCTCAATTCTTTCGGAAGTTTCGAAAATGGCATCAATGGAAGAGTTTAGAGGGGTAATATCTGATATTGGCGGTCCGACTGCCAATATGTACAATATGAAGGGCAAGAATCCCCAAATATGCGAAAATTGCAAAAGGGACAGCTGTATTTTCCCGGCACTCTGTAAGAATCTTGACAGGGATCTCTCACCGCTTATGGAGCTTTACAAAAATGTCCTGAAAGTGGATAGGGTAAGGAAGGTTTTCATCGGCAGCGGAATAAGATATGATCTGATATTAAATGAAAGAGGGTATCTAGATGAAACAAGCCGGAACTATTTTAAGGAGCTTGTTACAAGACATACTTCAGGAAGGTTAAAAATTGCACCTGAACATACAGAAAAGGGTGTCCTGGATATTATGGGCAAACCATCATTCTCCTCTTTCAGATTCCTAAGATCTGAGTTTGATAGGATAAATAGGGAGGAGCATTTAAAATATCAGCTTATTCCATATTTCATATCCAGCCATCCGGGTTGTAAGATGAGTGATATGAAGGCTTTATCGGAGAATCCGGATCTGACCGGTATTTCATTGGATCAAGTACAGGATTTCACACCCACGCCAATGACTCGTTCTTCTGTTGCATACTACACCGGTATTGATCCTAAAACATTGAAAAACATATATGTAGAAAGGAATCCAATAGAGAAACAAAGGCAAAAATCATTTTTTTTTAAGAAAAAGAATTAAAATGGGTTGTAATATAAAAATTTGCACTATAATTGCAGCCCAAACAGTATTGAACCCACTTTAGTAATGGATAAGAAGAGTAATACTACTAAAATGAATTCGACAAAGCGCAGAGCTGTAATAAGTTATGCTAACATGAGTCCAGAGCTCATGGCTGCATTTAAAGAGAAGTATCCTAAGGGCTATGCGGATTATATGGGAGAGATTTTCAAGGTAGACAAACCTGACGGAACTTTCTTCTATGCAATTTCACTTGAAGTGCCGGATGCTATCTATCTTGTAAAGATTGATGTCAAGATAGATGACTACGAGGATGCTGAACAGGGATTATTTGGTTCCGGAATTTCGGATGATGACGGAGACGAACCGGATGAATTTCCAGATGACGATGCAGCACCTGCTTTTGCGGACGAAGAAGATCCCGAAGACTAATCTGTTTTCTGCATTCAACATTTGTCAGGCTGGGTATTTATTCAGCCTTTTTTTGTACTTTCGTGTTAAATATGGCAGCATTATCAGACACTATTAAAAATAAAATAAATGAGATGCCGGAGAGTAATAAAATGCTCTTACTGGCACTTATTGTCGGCTTATGCAGCGGTTTGGCTGCAGTTGTTCTTAAAAGATCAATCCATTATGTCAGCATGTTTCTCAAAAGCTGGTTTGATGGATCATCAGAAAGCTGGCTCTATCTTGTATATCCCGGTCTTGGAATGTTGGTCTCTTTTTTGTTTGTACGGTATATAGTAAAGGATAATATCAGCCATGGTGTTACAAAGGTTCTAAAGGCCGTAGCAAAGCACGAGTCCAGAATCAAGGGTCATAATGTTTGGAGCTCTTTAGTTTCCAGCTCTCTTACAATTGGATTTGGCGGATCCGTCGGAGCGGAGGCCCCGATAGTGTATACGGGAGCTGCAATAGGTTCAAATCTTGCACAAAAACTTGGTCTCTCATATAGAAACATGACTATTCTTCTCGGTTGTGGTGCTGCAGGAGCTGTTGCCGGGATTTTCAAGGCTCCTCTTGCAGGTATACTGTTTACTCTGGAGATACTGATGTTTAATATTTCAATGACATCAATTGTTCCATTACTTGTATCTGCAGTAACTGCTACTACTGTCTCCTTCGTATGCCTTGGTGAGTCTGTTGTGTTCAGTAACAGCATTGAGGCTTTTAATATAAGAAATATCCCTTTTTACATAATACTCGGAGTTGTATGTGGTGCCTTTTCGCTCTATTTCATGAGGACAACCCTATTTATGGAAGATAAGATAAGATTGATAAAAAGGCCATATTTACGATGGTTGATATCAGCCCTCTCATTGGGCCTTCTTATTTTCCTATTTCCTCCGCTATATGGAGAAGGGTATGACTCTCTGACATCTTTATTGAATAATAATACAGACCAGGCAATAGGTACTACAATTTTCGGTGATATTCTCACCAATCCGTGGGCGATTCCGATCTTCTTTCTAGCTGTCCTGATACTTAAGGTTTTGGCAATGTCCTTCACTAATGCCGGAGGTGGTGTCGGAGGAACATTTGGACCGACACTTATTGTAGGAGGACTGGTGGGTTTTGTCT
Organism: Bacteroidales bacterium; assembly: GCA_028690215.1. Classification (GTDB taxonomy): domain Bacteria; phylum Bacteroidota; class Bacteroidia; order Bacteroidales; family UBA932; genus Bact-08. Next base: position 12,150 of record JAQVBQ010000040.1, read on the forward strand.
TTAGCCGTGTTGTCAATTTGGCCGGAGGTTATGATATTCCTGAAGCGAACTTTACTCTTGTCGGAATGGCCGGTCTTATGGCCGGCGTAATGCAGGCCCCGATGACAGCAATATTTTTAATAGCAGAGATTACCGGGGGTTATGTATTGTTGTTGCCTCTGATTATTGCTTCTGTAGTCTCGTTTGCCACTATGAGGAGGTTTGAAACATATTCCATATATACGAAAAGAATAGCAAATCAGGGTGATTTGCTCACGCATGACAGTGATAAAGCTGTACTGACATTGTTGAAGACGGCAGATTTAATTGAGACTGATTTTATTTCAATTGAACCTCAGAGATATCTCAGAGATCTTGTAAATGTGATAGCAAACTGCAAAAGAAATATATTCCCGGTTGTGACTTCAGAAGGCTATTTTGCCGGTATTATTCTTCTTGACGATATTCGCCATATTATGTTTGATCTATCGCTTTATGATACAAAACAGGTCTCTGATATAATGGTACAGCCTCCTGCATATGTCTACGAGAAGGAAAAAATGGAATCTGTGATGAAAAAATTTGAGGACAGTAAAGCTTGGAACCTTCCGGTGATAGATCTTGAGGGTCACTACAAGGGATTTGTCTCAAAATCCAAGATCTTCTTTGCATACAGAGAACAATTACAACAAGTTTCACATGAATAGCCTATATATTAAATATATCTGCACTACAATATCCATATCTGCATGGCAGGTGGAGCATTGTGTCCAGCTTTTTGATGAAGGTGCAACAATCCCTTTTATTTCCAGATACAGAAAAGAGAGGACAGGTGCCCTAGACGAGTTACAGGTTTCGGAAATCAAGCATTACTATACCCGGTTTCTTGAATTGGACAAAAGAAAGGCCGCTATTATAAAGAGCATAGAAGAGCAGGAGAAGATGACCAAGGAACTGAGAGTATCTATTGAGGAGACTCTTGATATAAACAAACTTGAGGATATCTATCTTCCATATAAACCTAAGAGAAAGACAAAGGCATCAGTTGCCAGGGAGAATGGACTGGAACCATTGGCAGAGAATATATTTTCATTTAAGGTTGATGATTGCGAAAAAGAGGCATATAAATATTTAAACGACACAGTAGAGAGTGTTGAGAAGGCTCTTTCAGGTGCACGGGATATTATTGCCGAATGGATAAGTGAGCAGCCTGCGATAAGGCAGCAATTGAGAGACAACTATCTTAGGAAAGCTAAAATTTGCTCTTCACCTCAAAAGAAGGTTGAAGATGGAGATTCCAGCAAGTATAAAAACTATTTTGACTTCAGCGGTAATTTGGGAAACATCCCTTCACACAGACTATTGGCTATTCTAAGAGGAGTGAAGGATGGAGAACTCGTTCTTAAGATCGAACCTGATACAACTGATTCTCTTGAAATTATCAAAAGACATATATTGCCCAGAAACAGAAGTTATAGCAAGAGTACTCTACAGCAATTTGAAAGTGCAATAGATGATTCTTACAAAAGACTTCTGAATCCATCTATTGAAAACGAAACCTTGCGTATTGCAAAGGAGAAAGCTGACCTGGAATCAGTAAAGGTATTCGGTGAGAATCTCACAGCACTTTTACTTGCACCTCCTGTGGGTCAAAAGAGAGTTCTGGCCATTGATCCAGGATTCAGGACCGGTTGCAAAGTGGTGTGTCTCGATGCACAGGGTAGGTTACTCCATAACGATACAATTTTCCCTCATCCTCCGCAAAATGATAAAATATCATCGATAAAAAAGATTTCAAACTTAGTTGAATCATATAAAATTGAGGTAATTGCAATAGGAGACGGTACAGCAAGCCGTGAAACAGAGTCCTTTATTAAAAAGATAGCCCTACCTCCAACCATTCAGGTATATGCTGTAAGTGAGGATGGTGCATCTGTTTATTCAGCCTCACCGGTTGCAAGAGAGGAGTTTCCCGATTATGATGTAACTGTAAGAGGAGCAGTATCAATTGGACGAAGGGCTATGGATCCGCTTGCCGAGTTGGTAAAGATTGACCCTAAATCTCTGGGAATAGGGCAGTACCAGCATGATGTTGATCAGACTCTTTTAAAGGAGATGCTGGATAATACCGTAGAGAGTTGTGTCAACAAAGTTGGTGTTAACCTTAACACCGCAAGCAAGCATCTTCTTAGTTATGTATCAGGAATTGGACCATCTATTGCTCAGAGTATAGTTGATTACAGAGATAAAAACGGTCCTTTCAGATCGCGTCTTGAACTCAAAAAAGTAAAACGTCTTGGGGATAAGGCTTTTGAGCAAAGTGCCGGATTTCTCAGAATCCCCGATGCTGAAAATCCTCTGGATAATTCAGCTGTCCATCCTGAGAGATACACTTTGGTCGAGAAGATGGCAAAAGACATAAAACGTTCAATACCAGACATTATCAAGGATGAGTCAATAAGAAAGGAGCTTGATATTAAACGCTATATAACTGAAGAGGTAGGACTTCCTACTCTGAATGATATTATGACTGAGCTTGCCAAACCGGGCAGAGATCCGCGTCAAGCAGCAAAAGTTATGGAGTTTTCTCCTGACATTCAAACAATCGAAGATCTACGTGTAGATATGGAACTCCCGGGTATTGTCACAAATATCACGAATTTCGGCGCATTCGTTGACATAGGGATTAAACAGGATGGTTTGATCCACATTTCACAAATGGCAGACAAGTTTATATCAAACCCTGCTGATGTAGTAAAACTTCAGCAACATGTGAATGTCAGGGTAATCGAAGTGGATCTTAAGAGGGGGCGTGTTCAGCTAAGTCTCAGGAAGAAATAGACCTCTTCTCTTTTTGTGCAATAATAACTCCGGCTATTACTATTATTATGCCGGCAATTTTGCTTACACTCATGCTTTCCTGACCCAACATGTACGCTCCGTATGCGGAAACAGCTGGTATCAGAGAGGTGAATATGTTTGTTCTGGCAACACCAAGTACCTTTATTGAATTGACAAATAGTATGAATGCCAAACCGGAACAGAGTGCGGCAAGAGCTATTATAGGGCCTATTATCTCTACTGTGAAAAAGCGATCAGCAGAGAAGCTGCTCATATCATAACTCAGGAACAGAGGCAGGAAATATAACATTCCTATAATATTCTGATATGTAACTATTGTATAACTGTTATATTTTGATGCAAGTCTTTTTACGACTACAGAGTATCCGGTTGCAGAGAAGACAGCAAGAAACAGCAGAATTATCCCGTTAATATGAGCTCCGTTACCCCAGCCGTTTTCCAGAACTACAAGAAGAATTCCGGGAAGTGTTATAGCAATTCCGAAAACATTCAGCATTGAGATCTTCTCTTTATAGATCCAGATTCCTGCAATAAGGGAAAATATAGGAATTGTTGCTACTACGATAGCCCCGAGAGTGGGAGAGTTCACCGCTTTTAATCCGAATGTCTCGCCTATGAAATAGAGGAACGGTTCAAAAAGTACTAAAAGTAACAGCCATGGAATATCTTTCCTGGCTATTTTCTGTAGTTTTTTTAAAGAGAGCGATACAACTGTCAGTATAATGGATGCAACAATAATTCTAAAAAAAACGATTGTATACACAGGAACATCGATCTGAAGCAGCATATTGGTCCAGATAAATGAAAATCCCCATAATACTATTGCTGTTGTAACAGATATAAAAACTATCAGCGAGTGCTTATTTCCCATAATTAAATTCTAATCGTTTAGCACTCTTTTTACCTGTCAGTTTCCCATTTTTCACAATATGTTCGCCATTTACAAATGTGTGAATGATTGATGAGCTGAAATTTCTCTCTTTAAATGGTGACCACCCACATTTATATGCAGGACTTTTTGTTGTTCTCCTATCTTCAAGGTTCGGATCAAAAATCATAATATCTGCATAATACCCCTCTCGTATATACCCCCTGTCAACTATTTTAAAGTTGGTAGCAGGAGAGTGGGAGAGTCTGTCAACAACTTCGTATTCAGTAAAATGCCCGGCTTTATGAAGGTCCCACATTATCTGAAAACTATGTTGTATAAGTGGTAGACCTGACGGAGCCTTCAGATAGTCTCCAGACTTTTCATCTAAAGTGTGAGGAGCGTGATCAGTCGCCACAACCTTAATTATTCCATCTTTAACTGCCTTAATGATTGCGTTTTTATCCCTCTCTTCCTTTATTGCGGGATTGCATTTCATGAGACTGCCATATGTGTAGTAATCAGATTTGTCCAATACCATATAATGTACACACACCTCTCCGGTAATTCCCGGATTACCCACGGACGCCTCTTTTATCAGCTCTATCTCATCAGCAGTGCTTATGTGAAGTATATGTAAGCGGCTCATATGCCTGGTCGCAAGTTCAACCGCCTTTTTGGTCGATTTGATACAAGCCTCGCGGCTTCTTATGTATGGATGTTCTGAAAAAGGAATATTATCCTTATATTTTTCCCTTGCAACTCTAAGATTTTCCTGAATGATGGGTTCATCTTCGCAATGAGTGGCAATCAACATTCTGCACTCTTTGAATATTCTTTCCAGCATAACAGGATCATCGACCAGCATATTACCGGTAGACGAACCCATAAAGACCTTTATCCCACATGTATGGGAAGGATTAATCTGTTTTAATTCGTCAATATTGTTGTTTGTCGCACCAATATAGAAAGACCAGTTTGCATATGAATTCAGGCTGGCAAGGTTATTTTTAGTTTCAAGCAACTCTACTGTTGTGGTGGCGGGGGTGTTGTTCGGCATATCCATATAGGAGGTTACTCCCCCCAATACTGCCGCGGCACTCTCACTCTCGATAGTCCCTTTATGTGTGTTTCCGGGTTCACGGAAGTGTACCTGATCATCAATAATACCGGGAACTATATACATACCTTCAGCATCAATTAAAACATCAGCTTCAGGAAGAGGCTCTCCTGCCGGAATAATTCTGTTTATTCTCTCATCAACCAATACAAGACTTCCTTTATATGAAAGTCCTTCATTGATTATAGTTCCGTTATTTATCAGTGTTGACATATAGTTATTTTGTCTTTCTTGGTCTTATCCTTCTGAGCTTCATCCATAAAACGCCCCAGAATGCTTCTCCGAATATGCTGCTGCTCATTTTTGAGACACCCTCCTTACGGTCGATGAATATTATCGGCACCTCTTTTATCTTATAACCAAGCTTATACGCATTATATTTCATCTCAATCTGGAATCCGTAACCGCGCATTCTTATATTATCCAGGTCAATTTTCTCAAGAAGCTCCTTTTTGTAGCACTTGAATCCTGAAGTTGTGTCAAAAACATTCATACCTAATACCTTGCGAACATACATAGATGCACAATAGGACATGATAACCCTGCCTATCGGCCAGTTAATTACGCTGATACCATTACAATATCTTGACCCGATAACTAAATCGGCACCCATTTCTGCTTCATGATATAGTCTGGGGAGGTCCTTTGGATCATGAGAAAAATCTGCATCCATTTCAAAAATGTAACTGTAATTATGCTCTATAGCCCACTTAAACCCAGTCATATAAGCTGTTCCAAGCCCCATCTTTCCCTCACGCTCAATAATGTGAAGTAACTCATTATAAGCACCTTGTAAACCCTTAACTATGTTAGCGGTGCCATCAGGAGAACCGTCATCAATAATCAGAATGTGAAATTTCTCTTCAAGGTTAAATATTGCATTTATGATTTTTGCAATGTTCTCTTTTTCATTATAGGTAGGGATGATGACTATCTTGCTTGATTCCATTTTATAAATAAATAAGATACAAATGTAAGAATAAATATTTAATCGATTTTTGATATTTTTTTGTGTTTTTAAGAATATATCACCACCTTTGCAGCCCCTTTGGGAACGAGTTCATGTCAAGGCAAAAAAATCAGAAAATTTTCTCTATAAAATTTGCTAATTTAAAAAAGATGCCTACCTTTGCACTCCCCAAACGAACGGGGCCTAAGGCAACGGCAGTAAAGGGGAAACGATCTTTGAAAGAATTGGAAGACAAGTACAACAATAAAGTACAATAAAGAGTAGAGCGTTGATTCAATTTTGAGGAATGAATCGGAGTAGGGACAAGCTAAAAGTTTAGAAAAAATT
>JAQVBQ010000122.1 GCA_028690215.1 Bacteroidales bacterium
CCAGTCTATCGGATACTTTCGTTATATTGTTGGTGCCTCCTGCACTCTTGTTCGTTGTTTACGGTTAATCAAACTTAACCCAAAAGGTAACTTTGGGGTCACGATGTTCCGGGATATTCACAGATTACATATTCCGGTCAATACTCGGCCACGGATTCCGGTGATACTCGGCCACCTTGTTAAACATTCATCGTTTTGTTAGTTCAAAGATATAATTAATATTTTTTTCGTAGGCTATCCCCTTTCAGCTCGATGCGTATTGACTTATGCGCTATCCTGTCCAGACATGCCTCTGCAAGCATTTCGCTGCTAAAGATGGAGTACCAATCGGTGACAGCGAGCTGGCTCGATATGATTACGGATTTCTTGTGATAACGGTCGTCAATTATTTGTTCAAAGTCGTTTTGTTGCTGTCCTTCCAGTTTTTTCATTCCGAAGTCATCGATAATAAGCAGATCGAGTTGTTCTATTTTCTCGAAGAACCTGAGTTCATGTCCTTCAAGTCTGGCGAGCCTGAGCTCATCCAACATCCTCTGCACGGTGTAGTAACGAACACGATATCCAAGCCGGCAAGCCCTTTCACCAAGAGCTGTCGCCATAAATGATTTACCGGTACCGGTCGGTCCGCTGATTATTATGATAGTGCCGTTTTTAAGATACTCTCCGGTAGATAGCTGAGTGATCGTTCCGGCACTTATGCCACGTGATTCATTTTTATCAAGTTCTTCGATAGTTGCCATCTGCTTGAAAGTGGCTTTCTTGATTAGCCGTTCTATTCTATTATTTTGACGATTATCGAGTTCGCTCTGAAGCAGCAACTCCAGGCCGTCCTTAAGGGTAAGCTTGTTTGTTTGATGCGTTTCGTTGATGATTTTCCAGCATGATGCCATACCGGGCATATGTAGTTTTTGGAAAGATGATAGTATTTGTTCCATGTTGTATTTGTCGTTTATTGAAAGAATAGATTACCACGCATATTAGCATGGTCTTTTGGTGTTGGTGTGGATGTGAATGACGGCTCATGAGAGCATTTTGCCAGAGTTTTGATGACATTCTCAAGCCTTTTCCCTGTGAATAAATGATTCTCAATGCAGATTTCACATGCCTGGTCAAAGAACTGTGGCTGATTGTCTCTCTGCAGGCGAAGCATCATATCGCAGGTCTTGTAGTAGTATTCCGGTGGAAGGCTGCCGTTTGATCTTTCGAACAGGAGATTGAACAACTGAAACAGAGGCCCCGACACACCCTGTGCTCTTCGTTTGTAATAGTCGGCAGAGCGTTTGGTAAAGGCAATAGTATTGGAGGCCAGATGATCGTCATTGGAAGTATATCCGAAGTTCCGTTCTCTGGAATGGACTGCTACCTGTTCGCCTTTTACATAGATTTTCACAAGCGATGTGGTAAAGATTATTCTGGCTTTGCAGCCGATTAGAGTATAAGGCACAGAGTAGTAGTGTTTGTCGCAGCTCAGATATACATGACCATTCTGCTGCACGGTAACATCGGCATATCGTTTCATCGTGTACGGCGTATCCGGCAGAGGCTTCAATGCCTCCTTTTCCACTGCATGAAAGTGCTCCTCTCTGCTGTATGGACGTTGCTGCATCCTTGTCCGATTATGTGCTTTAAGAAACTCGGCAACAGAGGCATTTAATTCCACGGCAGAGAAGAACTGTCGATTATGCAATTTGGCGTAGATGCGATGATAGATAATCTTTACCTGATTCTCAACCAGACCTTTGTGTGTGGGGGAATATGGCTGACAGGGAAGAACTACAAACCCATAGTGATTACCCATATCCTCCATGGCCTTATTGATTGTGGGTTCGTATTTGTCTGCTTTCACAACAGCTGCCTTGAGATTGTCGGGAACTACTATTTTAGGAACCCCACCATAGAACTCAAGGCATCTGACCAAAGCATACAGGAAGTCCTCTGTCTTTTGCGACGGCACACAAAACGCAAAGGCATAGTCTGTACAGGCAAGCGTAGCCACAAAGACTTGCATGGGTATGCATTCTCCTGTATTGATATCGACATAGCCTAATGTATCTCCTGCAAAGTCAACATAGAGCTCATTGCCGGCTTCGTGACGTAGAACCGATGTGGATTGCTTCTGAGCCTTCAGATGTTGCGCAAGATGAAAGAAAAATTGAGACTTGCCATAACCGTCAGGATATATTTTTCTGTAGTCTTCCCAAACCATCAAACGTGTAACATGTTTATGGCCCAACTGCTCTACAAAGTCAGGCAACAACCCAAGAAAGGTAGACATCCTATCATCTGTGTATGCCGGATTACCGGAATGGAAACGCCGTTCAAGAATCGGATCCTCAAGCTTAAGTAAACCATTAATACCCAAAGAGTCCTTGTGGGCTGCATTGACAAACTCATTTACTTTGTCCCGGCTAATGCCAAGCTGCCTGGCAATTTGCCTGTTCGAGACGCCATCTTGGCTAAGTTGGAGCATTTGTTTAATTGTGCTCATGTCTATTATTGTTCCAGCCATATATTTTTGCTTTTAACATTTTTCCTTCTGCTAAAAACAAAAATAGACGATTTGCTAAATGAGTGGCCGACAATGCTCCGGAAAGGATTGAAAATGCTTTCTTTATCTTCCCAAACTGGCCGACAATGCTCCGGAAAACATCCCCCTCGACTGCAAACTTGTACCGTCTTTTTGGAATTGGCCGACAATGCTCCGGAAAAAGTGCGATTTGCCTCCTTTTTTTTGATTAATTCGTTCATTTTTTACCTTTTTTATTGGTGAACGAGTATCATTTTTAGATCGTTTTAGGCTGGAATTGTTGGCCGACTATGCTCCGGAATATGTACCCGGCCACGTATCAACACCGATAATCTCACATGGCGTACTCTCTCCCAGCACCAAAGTTTGACCTCCGGTCCCGCAACCTATATCAGCAATTTTTGACTCTTTGCCAAGACCCTCTATAAAGCCGAGTGCCTTAAGCGTCTCCTCTTTGCTCCCCGGCCCCTGACGTTCCGTATTTGAAAAAAATTCATAAATGATATTCAAATCAAAATCATGAATTGTCTGTTTTTCACCTTTCATTTTTCACTTTTCACTTTTCACTTTTCACTCCTCACTTCTCACTTCTCACTATTCTCTATTCACTATTCACTTATTCACTTTTCACTTATATTAAAATTTATACCCTACTCCAACCATTATTCCCAACTCAATCAAGCCATATTTCTCACTTAAAAACAGGTGTCTTTCAATTTTTGGATTTATATAAAATGAGAAATTTTTGCATTCATATTTACCTCCGATTCCGAATCCAATCCCTACACCAAAACCGGTAAAGGTGTCTGATGTTGCTTTTTGATAATCAAGCATTATCCCCTCATTTATATAGAAATATTTTCCTAAACTGTGATTCAAATAAAATGGGACAGTAACATGTTTAAAATCCTCTATATGTGATGCGTCTTGTATTGGATCACCAACCGGAGCCGGTTTTATTTCCAATTTTCCGACCAGAAAGTCTATTCCTGTTTCGATTTTTAGTTTTGGTTTGTTGTTGATGCCAGTAAAATACCGAACCCCAATAGAATTATTATCCCGCAGGGAACCTGAGGGCGCACCCCTAAGAGATCCGTTTCTTATAATGCTGAATGTCGCATGGCCGGCAGACCTGCCATAAAAGAGAGCTATCTCACTCTTGGACTGAGCAAAAGTTGAGGTATAAAATAAAATATAAATCACTACTGTCCCGTTAAAAAACACTACTAGTGAACAGGTTAGGAAAATCATCAATTGGGACAGAAAGTGAAGATTTGCTAAATAGTTCATTTAAAGGCATTTTCTCAAAAGGAGTAATGCCAC
>JAQVBQ010000123.1 GCA_028690215.1 Bacteroidales bacterium
CCGATCTCTCAGGTGTCTCAATAGGACAGAGACGGCCATAGTGTGTGTAGTGAACGTCACGAACCTCAAATCCGGCGCGGTCACGTGAAAGACCACCGGGACCGAGGGCAGAGAGCCTTCTCTTATGAGTCATTTCAGCCAGTGGATTTGTTTGATCCATGAACTGTGAAAGCTGGCTTGTTCCAAAGAATGAATTAATAACAGATGAGAGAGTCTTGGCATTGATAAGGTCGATAGGTGTGAACACCTCATTGTCCCTTACATTCATGCGCTCCCTTATTGTACGGGCCATACGTGACAGACCCACGCTGAACTGATTTGCGAGCTGTTCACCTACAGTCCTTATACGGCGGTTACTCAAGTGGTCGATATCATCTACCGAAGCCTTTGAGTTAATCAACTGGATAAGGTACCTGATGATCTCGATAATATCAGCTTTTGTGAGTACCCTTGTTTCATCCGGAGTTGTAAGGTTAAGCTTATGATTAAGCCTGTACCTTCCAACCTGTCCGAGGTCATATCTCTTGTCAGAGAAGAAGAGCTTGTCTATTACATCTCTTGCAGTTGCCTCATCAGGTGGTTCTGAGTTGCGCAGCTGCCTGTATGTATAGAATACCGCCTCTTTTTCTGAGTTACATTGGTCTTTCTGAAGTGTATTGTGAATGATTGCGAAATCATTGATGTTTGCATCTTCCTTATGGATAAGGATTGTGCTGACACCTGATTCAAGTATTAAATCAAGGTGATCTTCTTCGATTATGGTTTCACGGTCAAGGACAATTTCGTTTCTCTCAATATATACAACCTCTCCGGTATCCTCATCAACGAAATCTTCATTCCATGTCTTTAAAACCCTGGCAGCAAGACGACTGCCGATACATTTCTTTATGTTTGCCTTAGTGACCTTTATCTCGTTGGCAAGGCCGAATATGTCGAGAATATCCTTGTCACTCTCATAACCAATAGCTCTCAGCAGTGTGGTTACAGGCAATTTTTTCTTTCTGTCGATGTAAGCATACATGACATTGTTGATGTCTGTTGCAAATTCGATCCATGATCCCTTGAATGGGATAATTCTTGCGGAATATAGTTTGGTTCCGTTAGCGTGCATGCTTTGGCCGAAAAATACTCCGGGAGACCTATGCAGCTGAGAGACCACTATTCTCTCAGAACCGTTTATAACAAAAGTACCTCTTGGGGTCATGTAAGGAATTGTCCCTAGGTACACATCCTGAATAACCGTGTCGAAATCTTCGTGTTCGGGGTCTGTACAGAAAAGTTTGAGTTTGGCCTTCAGAGGAACGCTGTATGTAAGTCCTCTGTCAAGACACTCCTCGATAGAGTAGCGAGGCGGATCGATAAAGTAGTCGATAAACTCAAGTACAAAATTGTTACGGGTATCAGTAATCGGAAAAATTTCCTGAAAAACTTTGAACAAACCCTCGTTCTTACGATTCTCAGGGGTAGTCTCAAGTTGGAAGAAATCCTTAAATGACTTCAACTGGACCTCTAGAAAATCGGGGTAATCTAGCAGTGCCTTTGAAGTCGCGAATGAAATCCGCTGATTATTTGATTTTTGCGACATTGTGTGTGGATTGGTTGAAAATATACTAAAATAACGACAAAAAGGCTTAGAGCCTTAAATGGCTCTAAACCTGTTATTGTGCCCGATCAACGGGGTTTTGGAGTTATTTAACTTCAACTTCTCCGCCAGCCTCTTCGATTTGTGCTTTTACTTGTTCTGCTTCGGCTTTGGAAACTTTTTCCTTGATAGCCTTAGGAGCTGCATCTACTAGATCTTTAGCCTCTTTAAGACCAAGACCAGTGATCTCTTTAACGACTTTCACGATCTGAAGCTTAGCCTGGCCAGCAGAAGTGAGGATTACGTCAAATTGAGTTTGTTCTGCTTCAGCAGCAGGAGCAGCACCAGCTGCAGGAGCGGCAACAGCAACAGCTGCAGCAGCAGGTTCAATACCATATTCTTCTTTGAGAACCTTTGCAAGTTCTTGTACTTCTTTTACAGACAGGTTAACTAATTCTTCTGCAAATTTCTTGATATCTGCCATGATTGTTTTAAATTAAAAAGTTTATATTATTATTACTCTTTTTCTGATAAGGTCTTTACAATACCTGCAACTTTGCCGCCTGCATTCGACTCGAGTGCAGAAATGACGTTTTTAACAGGAGATTGGAGCAGACCGATAATGTCACCGATAAGTTCTTCACGTGACTTGATTGAGATAAGTGCATCAAGCTGGTTAGCACCAACATAAGCGCATTCTTGTACAAATGCTCCTTTGAGCACCGGTTTGCCATATTGCTTGCCGAACTCCTTGATAAGCTTTGCCGGAGCGTTTACATTCTCTGTAAACATAACAGCAGAAGGACCTTCAAGAATAGGGAAAAGCAACTGAGCCTCGTTAAGGCCTTTTTGTTCCAAAGCTTTACGCAGCAAGGTGTTTTTAACAACAACAAGTTTTATCTCTTTTTCAAAGCAGGCACGGCGTAGCTTAGCTGTATTCTCAGCATTCAGGCCTGAAATGTCAGTAAGATAAAAGTTTGGAGTATTAGTTAATTGCGCTGCCAGGCTTTCAATAATCTGTGTTTTTTCTTCTTTTCTCATAAAACAATATATTATTCAGCAGCACCAATTGACTTGCTATCGATATTTATACCAGGGCTCATAGTAGAAGAGATGAAAACACTCTTCACATATGTTCCTTTTAAAGCTTGTGGTTTGAGTTTCATGACAGTCTTGATGAACTCAAGAGCGTTCTCGGCCAACTTCTCTGCAGCAAACGATACCTTACCAATGCTGGCATGTACGATTCCCTGCTTGTCAACCTTGAAGTCAATTTTACCGGCCTTAACCTCTTTGACTGCGTTTCCTACCTCCATGGTAACTGTGCCTGTCTTAGGGTTAGGCATCAGACCGCGAGGACCGAGAATACGTCCGATAGGACCAATTTTAGCCATAACTGACGGTGTACAGATGATAACATCTATATCAGTCCAGCCTCCTTTGATCTTCTCAATGTATTCATCCAGACCAACATGGTCTGCTCCTGCTTCTTTGGCCTCAGCCTCTTTATCAGGAGTACACAGCACCAATACACGTACAGTCTTACCGGTTCCGTGAGGAAGAGTAACAACGCCGCGTACCATTTGGTTAGCCTTACGAGGGTCAACTCCTAGACGCATAGCTATATCAACAGATGAATCGAACTTTGTGAAAGAGACCTCCTTCAGAAGGTTGCATGCATCTGCCAATTTATACTGCTTAGTAGAGTCAACTTTAGCGTATACTACTTTTTGATTTTTTGTTAGCTTACTCATTTTCGCAGGATTTATTATTTAACATCTTCCGGAAACTCTCCGGTAACAGTTATACCCATACTTCTGGCAGTACCTGCAACCATTGACATGGCTGACTTAAGGGTAAATGCATTCATATCAGGCATCTTGTCTGTAGCTATTGCACGGATTTGTTCCCAGGTAACCGAACCTACTTTTTTACGATTAGGTTCAGCGGACCCGGATTGGATCTTAGCAGCTTCCTTCAACTGAATGGCAACAGGGGGTTGTTTTACGATAAATGTAAATGACTTATCGCTGTAAACAGTGATAATGACTGGTAATACTTTACCGGCCTTATCTTGGGTGCGAGCATTAAATTGCTTGCAAAAGTCCATTATGTTTACACCCTTTGAACCCAGTGCAGGTCCTACCGGAGGTGAGGGATTAGCTGCGCCGCCTTTAATCTGCAATTTAATGAGAGCGGCAACTTCTTTAGCCATAATGTTTGATTATTTATTCTTTAACTACTTGAACAAAATTCAAC
>JAQVBQ010000124.1 GCA_028690215.1 Bacteroidales bacterium
AAACCGATAGTAATTTGATTGAAATTACTCTTAACCTTTATCTCTTTCTTGACAGACATATTGTTCTGATTCAAATTTTCAAATACTACTAATTAATCCAGGTTGATGCTCAAGCCAAGTCCGCGAAGCTCGTGCAGGAGCACGTTCAGCGACTCCGGTATGCCAGGGGTAGGCATAGGCTCACCCTTGACAATTGCCTCGTAGGCTCTTGATCTTCCAACAACATCGTCAGACTTGATGGTCAATATCTCTTGAAGAATATTAGATGCACCGAAAGCTTCCAGTGCCCAAACCTCCATCTCACCAAATCTCTGACCTCCGTTCTGAGCTTTACCTCCGAGCGGCTGCTGAGTGATGAGTGAGTAAGGACCTATCGAACGAGCGTGCATCTTGTCATCAACAAGGTGGCCGAGTTTCAACATGTAGATAATACCGACAGTAGCTGGCTGGTCAAAAAGTTCACCTGTGCCGCCGTCCCTCAGATATGTCTTACCAAATCTAGGAACACCCGCCTTATCCGTGAAATCACAGATCTCCTCAAGTGTTGCACCGTCAAAAATAGGAGTGCTGAACTTTTGTCCAAGTTCTGCACCTGCCCATCCTAGAACAGTCTCATAGATCTGCCCGAGGTTCATACGTGAAGGCACACCCAGAGGGTTAAGAACTATATCTACGGTCTTTCCGTCTTCAAGGAAAGGCATATCCTCATCACGAACAACTTTTGCAACGATACCCTTGTTACCGTGACGGCCCGCCATCTTATCACCGACGCGCACCTTTCTCTTCTTGGCAACATAAACCTTTGCAAGTTGCATGATACCTGTAGGAAGCTCATCTCCGATTGTGAGATTGTACTTGATCCTCTTCAGTTCTGCATCATACTCCTTGAAAGCAATCAGGTAGTTATTTATAAGCTGCTTGATAAGGTTATTGGTATTCTTGTCAGCAGTCCACTTAACAGGGTTGATATTTTCATAATCAATCTTGTCAAGAAGATCCAGCTTAAACGGCGAACCCTTTGCTATTATCTCAACTCCATACAGGTCACTAATACCCTGAGATTGCTTCCCTTCGAGAAGAGAGAACAGTCTTTCAAGGAAATTCTGACGTAAGGCGGCAGCCTTTCTGTTGAAGTTCTCTTCAGCTTGTTGTATCTGGTTTTTAGAAACAGATTTGCCCTTTTTGTTATTCTCTTTGGATACTCTTGAGAAGAGCCTCTTCTCGATGATTGTACCTCTGAGCGAAGGTGAGGCCTTCAATGAGGCATCCTTCACATCACCGGCCTTGTCACCGAATATCGCGCGGAGGAGTTTCTCCTCTGGTGATGGGTCGCTCTCTCCTTTAGGAGTGATCTTTCCGATAAGAATATCGCCAGGTTCAATATTGGCACCGACACGGATAATACCGTTTTCATCGAGGTCTTTGGTTGCCTCCTCGCTGACATTTGGAATGTCAGATGTGAGTTCCTCCATACCGCGTTTGGTGTCACGAACCTCCATGATATACTCATCTATATGAATAGATGTGAATACGTCTTCTCTGAGAAGTCTTTCAGAAAGAACAATCGCATCCTCAAAGTTGTATCCTTTCCAAGGCATGAATGCAACCTTCAGGTTACGTCCAAGAGCAAGTTCGCCGTTTTGTGTAGCGTAGCCCTCAGTCATTATTTGGCCGGGAACAACCTTGTCACCCTTCCTAACGATAGGTTTGAGGGTAATTGATGTATTCTGGTTTGTCTTTCTGTAGAGAGGAAGCCTGTAAACAGTAATCTCCGGATCAAAGCTTACAAATCTTTCACTTTCTGTTTGTTCGTATTTAACATGTATCTCACGTGCATCTACATAGACAACTTCACCTTTACCTCTTGCGTTGATCTGAGTTCTGGAGTCTTTCACAACAGGTCCCTCAAGTCCTGTTCCTACTATTGGAGATTCAGGCCTTACCAGAGGAACGGCCTGCCTCATCATGTTAGAACCCATGAGCGCACGGTTGGCGTCGTCATGCTCAAGGAACGGAATGAGTGATGCTGCAATGGAAGCAATCTGGTTTGGAGCAACGTCCACAAGGTGAACCTCCTCCTTGCCGACAACAGGATAGTCTGCCTCAAAACGACATTTTATCCTCTCATCAGTTATGTTTCCATTATCATCGATGTGCACATTTGCCTGTGCAACCATCTTCTCCTCCTCATCCTCTGCACTCATATATACACAACCTTTCTGAGTCATGTCTACAACACCCTCTTCTACCTTACGGTAAGGTGTCTCTATGAAACCGAGTTCATTGATCTTAGCATATACACACAAAGAGGAGATAAGTCCGATGTTCGGTCCCTCAGGTGTCTCAATAGGGCAGAGACGGCCATAGTGTGTGTAGTGTACGTCACGTACCTCAAATCCTGCACGGTCACGTGAAAGACCACCAGGACCCAGGGCAGAGAGCCTTCTCTTGTGAGTCATCTCGGCCAGTGGATTTGTCTGATCCATGAACTGTGAAAGCTGGCTTGTTCCGAAGAACGAATTGATCACTGAAGAGAGAGTCTTGGCATTGATAAGGTCGATAGGTGTGAACACCTCATTATCCCTTACATTCATGCGCTCTCTAATTGTACGTGCCATACGTGAGAGACCCACGCTGAACTGATTTGCGAGCTGTTCACCTACGGTCCTTATACGGCGGTTACTCAAGTGGTCGATATCATCTACCGATGCCTTTGAGTTAATCAGCTGGATAAGATACCTGATGATCTCGATAATATCAGCCTTTGTGAGTACCCTTGTCTCGTCCGGAGTTGTAAGGTTAAGCTTATGATTAAGCCTGTACCTTCCAACCTGTCCGAGGTCATATCTCTTGTCAGAGAAGAAGAGCTTGTCTATTACATCCCTTGCAGTTGCCTCATCAGGTGGTTCTGAGTTGCGAAGCTGCCTGTATGTATAGAATACTGCCTCTTTTTCTGAGTTACATTGGTCTTTTTGAAGTGTATTGTGAATGATTGCGAAATCATTGATGTTTGCATCTTCCTTATGGATAAGGATTGTGCTGACACCTGATTCAAGTATTAAATCAAGGTGGTCTTCTTCAATTATGGTTTCACGGTCAAGGACAATTTCGTTTCTCTCAATATAAACAACCTCTCCGGTATCCTCATCAACGAAATCTTCATTCCATGTCTTTAAAACCCTGGCAGCAAGACGACTGCCGATACATTTCTTAATATTTGCCTTAGTGACCTTTATCTCATTGGCAAGGCCGAATATGTCGAGAATATCCTTGTCACTCTCATAGCCGATAGCTCTCAGCAGTGTGGTTACAGGCAATTTTTTCTTTCTATCGATGTATGCATACATAACATTGTTGATGTCAGTTGCAAACTCGATCCATGATCCCTTGAATGGGATAATTCTTGCGGAATAAAGTTTGGTTCCGTTAGCGTGCATGCTCTGGCCGAAAAATACGCCCGGAGACCTATGCAGCTGAGAGACCACTATCCTCTCGGAACCGTTTATAACAAAAGTACCTCTTGGGGTCATATAAGGAATTGTCCCCAGGTACACATCCTGAATAACCGTGTCGAAATCTTCGTGTTCGGGGTCTGTACAGAAAAGTTTGAGTTTGGCCTTCAGAGGAACGCTATATGTCAGCCCTCTGTCAAGACACTCCTCTATGGAGTAGCGAGGCGGATCGATAAAGTAGTCGATAAACTCAAGTACAAAATTGTTACGGGTATCAGTAATCGGAAAAATTTCCTGAAAAACTTTGAACAAACCCTCGTTCTTACGATTCTCAGGGGTAG
>JAQVBQ010000041.1 GCA_028690215.1 Bacteroidales bacterium
TGTGTTGCAGATTCAAGTAAAGCCGACATTCACAAAATATTTGTAAAGGCCAAGCTGAACCATACCAGCGGAGTTTTTGTCAAAACTGTATATAGCGATCTGAGCACTCTGGAGCTGAATAATTATGACATGCTTGTCTTTTACAGCCCTTCAGATATCAGGTCACTTCAGGAGAACTTTCCTGATTTCAAACCAAACGGTATGCAATTTGCCACCTACGGTCCAGCTACACTGAAAGCCCTCAAGGGGGCAAAACTGGCCTCAACCATTGTTGCTCCAACGCCGGAAGCGCCATCAATTGCGAAAGCACTCTCTATATACTTTGAGCAGAAGTAACAATAGATTTACGAAAGTCGAAAGACTGGTTTCGAAAACAGTAATTAAGGACGTATTCGAAAAAGGGAAGCAGTTTTTTCTGTTTCCCTTTAAGGTTTTTTATATGTCGAACAACCTTGGGCACAACCGAGTTCTCATATCTGTTCCAAAAAGAGCACATAAAAGGGCCGTTGACAGAAACCTGATTAAAAGACGCATCAGAGAGGCATACCGGTTGAACGGCAGCAATGATCAGCAAGTAAACTTCTTTGATATTAATATTGTTTATATCAGTAATAATATTTCAGATTTTGAACAAATTAAAGGGAGACTCTCAGATGTTCTGGAAAGAATTCAGAAAGATAGGGCTAAAGCTGATATCACTGCCACTGCTGTTCCTGATTAAGTTTTACCAGTATGGCATATCTCCGCTGAAACCACCTTCATGCAGGTTTACACCTACTTGTTCTGCATACTCTTTAGAGGCAATAAAAAAACATGGCCCGTTTAAAGGATTATATCTTTCAGTCAGAAGGATTCTCAGATGTCACCCTTGGGGTGGAAGCGGCTACGATCCTGTACCTTAGTCTACCTCAATACCAAATCTTTTATAAACTTTCTCCTTGTTTGGTTCGTCCTTGGAGAGATTCATAACCTCCTGTTTTGCAATCTGAGTAAGATCAAGAAGGACAAGCCCGTCAACACAGTAGTTGAAATCTGGGTCAACATTGAATTTTATGATTTTTGAGTTGATCTTCAGATATTTCTTGACCAATGTTGGAAGACGGTATTCATTATTGCTGAGCCTCATCATAAAGCGGTCAAACTGCTCAATGCTATCCATCTTGTTTCCCATAAGGTCATCAATATTAACTCTGAGATATTCAGGAAAAAATGGATTTCTTGGGACTACGTCCTCTTCTAAACTTTTAACAGAGTGTTTCTTCTGAAGATAATATATCATAATGCTCCTGTAGAACTTGGGATACCAGGAACTTATACTTACCGGCCCCATCAGATATCTTACACCCGGGTCGTTTAAAACAGAGTAAAACAGTCCTTTGATAAGAAGAACAAGTGGTAGTGCCTCTTTTTGATAATCAAGGACAACAAAAGAGCGTCCAAGCTCTATAGATTGTTTAAGAATATCATGGAAAGGCTTCTCATAACCAAACAATGTGTTAGAATAGAGCCCCTTGACACCTCTCTTTTCAATTATATCTTTACCAAAACCAAGACGATACGCACCCACAAGACGTTGCTTCTGTTTGTCCCACAATATCAGGTGTTTGTAATACTCGTCGTACTCATCAAGATCCAGAGGACGTCCTGTACCTTCACCTACCGCTCTGAATGCCTCTTCCCTTCTTCTTCCCAACTCATGCATCATTAATGGTATCGACTTATGTTCAGCCAGATAACACACATAATTTCCTGTTGTAAATAGATAACAGCTCTGCGGAAGAGCATTTATCTCCCGTTGAAGATTTCTTCTGTTGTTAGGAAGAGCTATTGGAGTCAATGTTCTGTTCTCTACTTTTTTCGCAGTTGTAATATTTGCCTCCAAGGCATATGAACGAGACTTAAGATATGCTCCAAGAGATTTCAAATCTTTATATTCAGAAATTTCCGAAGCAGATATCGCCTTGCCAATTCTGACCGAGACTACCCTGCCCTCCTTATTCATAAGCTCTCTGGGCAGCCTGAGTGTTCTTAGAAAAGGATGAATCCTGCCAAGCCAGTGGAAAAATCGCGAGTTTGTCCCATGGCAATAAACAGGAATCACTGGAACACCTGAATTTTTTATAAGTTTTATGATTGATGTCTGCCACTCCTTATCCTGAATAGTCATCCTTCCATAATTCGTTGAAACCTCTCCTGCAGGAAATAGTCCCAGACAACCTCCTGAGGCAATTGTCTCACTTGCCTGTCTCAATCCCGAGAAACTTCCGTGAATTTCAGGTTTATCCGTAAAGGGATTCACAGGAAAGAAATAGTCTTTCAGGTTCGGAATCATCGAGAGTACGAAGTTTGTAAGAAGCTTTATATCTGGTCTGACAGAAGATATTATGTTAAGAAGTATTATACCGTCAATTGAACCGTATGGGTGATTGGAAACAAGGATGAATGGTCCCTCTTGAGGTATGTTGCCTAATTGTCTATCATCCAACTCGTAGCTAAAGCCAAACTCTCGCATTATGGCAGAGGTGAACTCTCGTCCCTCATATTGGCTAATTCTACTGTACTTTTTGTTTAACTTGTTAAAACCCAAAATGCACATCACTGCCGAGGCTGAAATGTCACCAAGGATTCCTTTAAGTTTTATCGCTTTTTTGACGTCGCTTGTTGTTACTACTCTATTCATAAGTATATACAAATATAGGATAATTGTTAATTTTACGAAAAAATATGTACCCTCTGACAGACTTAAAAGAGAAGTTAAAACTACTCCCGACCTCGCCGGGAGTATACAGATTCATTAATAAAGAGGGAGTCATCATATACATAGGCAAGGCAAAGAATCTGAGGAACAGAGTCTCCCAATATTTTCAGTCTGAAAATACCCTCACACCAAAAACAAGGGTGATGGTTTCAAAAATCAGCAATATAGAACACACGGTGGTGGATTCAGAGGAGGATGCCCTGTTACTTGAAAACAACCTTATCAAGAAACACCTTCCGCGTTACAATATTCTGCTGAAAGACAGCAAGACATATCCATGGATCTGTATTAAGAATGAGCCATTTCCCAGAGTTTATGTCACCCGCAAGTATATAAAGGATGGCTCCCTATACTTCGGCCCGTACAGTTCAGCAATGCACGCCCACAATCTGACAGAGCTCGTAAGTTCTCTTTATCAGATAAGAAATTGTAAGCTGTCACTTACTCCCGAGAATATAAAATCCAAACATTACAGGCCATGCCTCAACTACCATCTGGGAAAGTGCAGCGCTCCGTGTGTTGGATATATATCTTCGGACAAGTACCAGATGCAGATTGACAGCATAAAGGCTCTTCTGAAGGGTGAGACCTCTCAACTGGAGAGAGAGTTCAGAGAATCAATGAGAAAAGCTGCAACAGAACTAAAATTTGAAGAGGCTCAGAAGTATAAAGAGAAACTGGAGCTTCTTGAGAAGCATTACAGTAAATCAACTATAGTAAACCCTTCTTTGACAAATATTGATGTATTTTCACTTGCATCAACAGATAATATTGCATTCGGCAATTACATGAGGGTGGTAAATGGCTCAATTATACAATCTTTAAACCTTGAATTCAAGTTGCCGATTGAAGAGAGCCTCTCAGCAATAATGGGTACATTTATAAATGAAATCCGTTCAAAATTCGGCACACTCTCTCCGGAGATTCTAGTACCGGTAATGCCGGAAGACATCTTTGACCGGAAGAACATTCATATACCACTGAAAGGAGACAAGTTGAAACTTCTTGAATTGAGCCAGAAAAATGCAACAATGTTCAAGCTTGAGAGGTTGAAACAAGAGGAGACACTAAGGCCTGAAGAGCATAAGACAAGGGTGCTCTCCACATTACAGAAAG
Organism: Bacteroidales bacterium; assembly: GCA_028690215.1. GTDB lineage: Bacteria > Bacteroidota > Bacteroidia > Bacteroidales > UBA932 > Bact-08. The sequence continues at coordinate 3,875 of JAQVBQ010000041.1, forward strand.
ATCTCAACATGATTGATCTCCCAACTCATATCGAATGCTTTGACAACTCTAACATACAGGGCCGCTTTGCGGTTGCTGCCTGCGTGGTTTTTAAGGATGGACATCCATCCAAGAGCGACTACAGACATTTTAACATAAAAAACGTTGTGGGAGCAAACGACTTTGCCACTATGAAAGAGGTGATAAACAGACGTTACTCCCGGTTACTTGCCGAAAATGGAGAGTTACCTCAATTGATTGTGGTAGACGGAGGAAGGGGACAGCTAAACTATGCATATGAGACACTACGTGAACTGGGTCTTCATGAGAGGATAAGAATAATTGGTATAGCAAAAAGGCTGGAAGAGCTTATAATACCTGGAGATCCAAACCCTCTTTTCCTGGACAAGAACTCATCATCACTGAGGTTGATCATGCAGCTGCGTGACGAAGCCCACAGATTTGGTATTACACATCACAGGAACAGGCGCAGCAAGGGACAAATCAACTCCGAACTTAGTGAGATAAAAGGGATTGGAGAGAAGACAGAAGAGTTACTTTTGAAGAGATTCGGGAGTCTTAAGGCTGTCAAAAAAGCTACTTATCAAGAGATATCAGATATTGCAGGCAAGAGAGTTGCAGATATTATTACAACCTATTTCTCCGAACGGGAAAGATGAAGCCATGTATACCAGCCGTTTATGGAATTTGTAAGATAGAAAATCCACATTACAACCATTAGCATAGAATGCATCTCCCCATTAATAAAGGCAACAATCCACATTATCACACTAATCACATTCACAATTACCCACAAGACCCACTGCTCCATATATGTCCGGACCATCAGGAACATTGCAATAACTGACAGTACTGTCGTAGCAGAATCCTTGAACGGCTGAGGATCATTGAAATATCTTAGACAAAATCCCACCAGCACTACTAATAAAAAGGAGAGAAATCCCAACACCACTCTCTGTTTTCCGCTCATTACCCTTGATGTAACCGTCACAGAATCAGGCTTATCCCTTCTTTTAATCCAAATAAACCATCCAACGAACTGCATGGGAAGGTAGTAAAGTATGTTAAGGGCAGCATCTCCATAAAGTGCAGCTTTATATGATATATAACCATAAAGTGTTACGTTGATCAATCCGAAGAGATAGTTCAGTATATTTCCTTTGGCAACCATGACAACACAGATTACTCCGGTTATAGCTGCAATGGAGCCGATAAAATCCACCTCCTTTTGAAGTATAGAATAGACTATGTTCGTGGAGACAACTCCTACAATCAGGAACCAGTCAAAAAGTTTTAAAGTATTTATGTGTGTGAATTTTATCATTATATCGGAATATTGAATAACATCTGGAAATAATTCTTTTTTTCGGCGGTACGTGCGTATCTTAAACCCGCAGATAGTCCCAAAGGAATATTCAGTGCATTAAAGTCCAGCAACAGGTCTGTACCGGCAGAGAACATACTTTTATTCTCTCTCAGGCCGACATTATATGCGTAATCCACAAAGGGTATAACCTGCAACCTTTTGAGATAGGTCAAAGTTCCGATTTGAATATCCCCAAGATACAGCGGAAGTGCATAGTCAGCGGATACCGAGTAGAATCTCTTACCGTAAAGTTGATCATAACCTCTCGGAGAAGTTGCAATGTTGTAGAAGAGATAGTTCTTCCCTACATAATTCTGATATTGAAATGCAAGATCCAGCTTGAGACCATGATTTCTCAACAGACCCGGCATATATGCATAAATCCTTGAATAGAAAAGATAACCGTAATTTTCATTTGAAAATGGCACCTCATTTAGTTTTAACACCATCCCCAGACCCCATTTCGGGAATATGTCCCTGCTTGATCGGTTAAGAGTGCTGTAATACTGAATTCCTGAGGAGAGATACTGGTAATAGTTGTAACTGCTGTTTTTTATAGAGTAGTATGCATCATTACTAAATCGCCACAAGATACTCGGAATAAGACCTCTGTTCCATCCTCCGCCCGAGAATCTCAGAGGGAGATAAGCAAGAAGGGATGATGTGAATTCCGGCGAACCCTCGACCGGATCAACCAACTGAAATCTCTTGTTATTTATATCTTTTATCAGCCTGACATTTCTTTTCCACCTTGTGTTATAATCCATGGAAACCTCAACCACCGGATACAGGCCTGAATATCTAAGGCTCATATGGCCGGCATGAAAGCCCTGCGAATAAGAGTAACCAAGCATAGTTACAGCTGTTCCCAGAAGGTTTTGAGAATATATTGTAGCTCCGGGTGAAGCTACTTCGTATATACTACCGAAGGAGAGGCTCATCAGCTTGTCTACATTATAATAAACAGGCGCCCAACTGTGAATTTTAAACAAATTCTCCCCTTTTTTGAAAGGGGTTGAATCGTAATGACAATCCTTCCCAACCATCACTGTATCTATACAATAGCCCGCCTCAAGAGAGAGCAGGTCTGCAACCTCATCTTTTGCAGGAGAGGAAAAAGATGCCGGTTCCCATCTTAAAGAATCTCTTTCTGCCTTTGCAATAAAGTACCCCCGACTGTCATATTCAGAATATAAAATCCCTCCATCCTTGTCAACACACGGTTCAAACGCTCCAAATCTGGCATTTGTCAGTCTTTGCAGATATTTTATATCCGGATTGTAACAATATAGATTGTTCGTACCGTTCAGGTCACTCTCAAAAATAATCCCGTCAGAAGAACTGTTCAACCTAGTAATATATCTGTTCTGACAAGGAACTTCACAAATCCAGCTGCCTGTCTCTGAATCAAGTCTGTAGACTCCCATACCGGTTTCAGAAATAACAGTTATGAAGAGATCTCCATTGTAAAATACAGACTCGACAACCTGACCCCCATCAGGAATTTTATACGAACAAATCTTGCTGAAATCACCTCTATCAAGCAATACAAGTTTTGACCCTCCCTCAGGCATATATTCACTTACAGCGACAGTATCTCCTGTTAAGGAAAATGATGGATTGTAATAACTGGTCTTGTTGGAAAGGGTGTGAACCTCATCAAGTGCCACATCATAACATCTCAACACCGAGTAGCTCTCCAGTTCCCATCTGGTGGAGGGAATCTGCTCCGTCCAGTATATCCTGCCTTCTACATATTTCAGATAGCTGCTTCTGTTTCCAACGTAGGTAACCCTTTTCTCCACTCCGTTTGAATCAATCATCAAAAGCCTCTCAGGCTCATCCATATCACTTTTTATAGCAAAGAGAGTGTCAGGAGAAACCTCTACGACAGATCTGTAAGAAGAGTAGTCCTTACCTCTTAATGATATTCTCTTGTATGGTGTGAAAGGTCTCTTTAAAGAATCCTCAACTCTCCATTTGTTCCCGACTTGATGCTTTATGTTTTCAAAATGATGCCTGATAGAATACCCGGTAGAGCTCTTATATGCATTTCTTGAAGCTGAAGGATTATAAAATTTCTTTACCAGATAATCAGTAAGGTCTCCCATGTACATATTATTTCCAGAAGCACTCCTTATGTGTGAATGTACAAAATAGCCCAGGCTATACATATCAGGTGTATAAAGGCGGCCGGATCCCAATTTCCACTGGTGCCAGTTCCTGTAGTCTCCATCAAGAAACGAAGCCTTGAAAAAAATCATCTGTTCCGGATCCCTACCTCTCCCCGATCTTGAAAATTCCGTCTCAGACACTACAGCGTCTCCCTCCAGTGCCCATTTATCAATATAAAGACCGACTGCAAGGCCGACAATCTGCTCACCTAACAACCAAGAGAGTGGTCTGAATACGCCTTCTCCAAATTTTGTCATCTGTGCTACATGCCTTGTTTCATGAAGCACAAGCTGTTTTTCCCAATTCTGCGAATAACCTCTGAAAGCCAAAGGTCTGGTCATAAGCTCCATCCTCTTTGGTGCCCATACTACGACACCATTGCTCATTGTTGTGTATGGGTGGAGTATGACAGGAAAAGGTTTTATATCTGCACGAAGTTCTTGTGGAACATGGCTGATTGCGCTGTTCATAAGGTAAGCATACCTTTGGGCAATCGAGTCTATCTCCTGAGGATAAATTATCCTGAACTTACCCATGTCTATCTCTCTCCACGATTTTCCCGCAGGATCATTGCCAATATTATAAAATTGCGCAAACGACCTTTGTGCAGAAAATAAAAGAGTTATACACAAAAAAAGAGATAGGCAGATCCCCTTCATTTCAAAAAAATTTATTCCGGATACGAAGGTAATTAATTTTATGCTCTATATTTGCACATCAATCTAAGCTATATGGACGTACTTTTACAAGTTGTAAAACTCCTCGGGTCTCTTGGCCTCTTCCTCTATGGAATGACACTTATGAGCGAGGGACTTCAAAAGGTCGCCGGTGAGAAGATGAGAAGCATCCTTGCTTCAATGACATCCAACTCCTTCAAGAGAGTACTTACCGGACTATTTATAACATCAATAATTCAATCTTCCAGTGCCACGACTGTAATGGTAGTAAGTTTCGTAAACGCCGGACTTCTCTCCCTTACTCAGTCTGTTGGTGTGATTATGGGTGCGAATATAGGAACTACCGTAACAGCTTGGATTGTAACCCTTCTCGGATTCAAGATGGATATCTCCGCAATATCAATCCCACTTGTAGGTCTTGGATTTATATTGCTGATGTTCAAGTCTAAGAAAAAGAAATCAGCCGGAGAACTTATTATTGGCTTTGCTCTATTATTCCTTGGACTTTCATATCTGAAGGATTCCGTACCATCAATCGACAAGAACCCTATGATATTTGAGTTTCTCAAACAGTGGACCAGCTACGGATTCTTATCTGTTTTAATGTTTGTAGGTATAGGAACACTTTTGACCATTGTATTACAATCCTCGAGTGCTACCATGGCACTTACACTGGTAATGAGCAGCTACGGCTGGTTGCCATTTGAGATTGCCGCCGCAATGGTACTTGGAGAAAATATAGGTACGACAATAACAGCAAACATAGCTGCCACGGTAGCCAACACATCCGCTAAAAGAGCAGCATTGGCCCATACTGTATTTAATGTTACAGGTGTTATATGGGTCCTCTTATTATACAAACCAATCATATACATAGTTTCACAAACTGTCATTATTCTTTTTGGAGCAAATCCCCACGAAAACACAGGGGCTATTTTGTTTGGAATAAGTACTCTTCACACTCTTTTCAACACTGCCAATACATTGTTGTTAGTCGGCTTCACTCCTCAGATAGTCAAGATTGTAACAAAAATAATCCCAGGCAAGAAGACTGAGGAGGTTTTCAGACTTCAGTTTATTGAAGGTGGAGTACTAAGCACAGCGGAACTTTCACTTGAACAGGCAAAACGGGAGATTGTCAGCTATGCAAAACTCAGCAAGAGAGAGATAGCCTATGCAAGAAAAGCCGTCTTCGAAAGTGAGAAGGAGAGCGAAAAGGGCAAATTCGAAGAGCTATACAACAAGCTGGTACATTACGAACAGGTAACGGACAGCATTGAGATCGAGATAGCCAATTACCTGAACAAGGTAGGAGAAGGGGAGATAAGCGAGGAGAGCAGCCGTAGGGTACAGGCGATGTATAGAATAATCAGCGAACTGGAAAGCATTGGTGATTCTGGCGTCAGCATAGGTAAGATACTTCAGAGGAAAAAATCCCACAACGCCTCTTTCGACCATTATATGCTCGAAAGTATAGACACAATGATGTCTCTTCTGGAAGACTCAATAGACGAGATGATAAAGAACCTTGAGTTGGGATACACAAAAATAACCAATATCAACGAAGCTGAAGAATTCGAAAACAAGACAAATGCCCTCAGGACAAAACTCAAGGAAGAGCATATGGCAAACCTTGAAAACAACAAATACAACTACCAGTCCGGAGTACACTATATGGATATTATAGAGGAGTGTGAGAAAATCGGTGACTATGTGGTAAACGTATCAGAGGCAGTACTGGAGATACAATAGTTTCCAAAAAAATAAAATATCATGAAAAGGCTTATCCTGACAATAACCATTATTTTAACAGGTTTATGCCTGTATGCTCAGAACGACTCCTCAACAATCGTAAACTCAGCATGGAACATGAAAAATGTGGCAGAAGGAGTCACATATCGCTTCATCCACTTCAACAACGGAGAGTTATTTAACTCAAACCAGTTTATCTCAATAATAGAGATATCAGATATTCCGGCAAATAAAATCGAGATATATCCATCTCCCGAATTGAAGGAGACAAGTGTCATGGCATCAGAAAAAGGTGCCCTGGCTGGCATAAACGGGTCATTCTTCAAATTCAACTACTCATATAACACAGAAGATTACAACTCTGTGGACTATATCCGTAAAGGAGGCAAGCAACTTGCACCCAACAACACAGAGCCTAACAAGATACGTCTCATGCACCAACTCGGAGCACTTGCCATAAACAAGGGAGAACTATACATACTTAAGGCAGACGAGCTGAAAAACTGGGAAAAGTATATTCTGGCCGAAGATATTCTGACAACCGGACCAATCCTCATAGTTGCAGGCAAAGATGAGACACTTGCACACTCCTCATTTTACACAACACGCCACCCCAGAACAGCTGTGGGTAAAAGAGCAAATGGGGATATACTTCTTGTAACAGTAGACGGCAGGGCAAAAGAGGCAGCAGGAATGAGCCTGGAGGAGCTGCAGAAATTGTTGAAATGGCTTGGATGCAATTACGCGATAAACCTTGACGGCGGCGGATCTACAACAATGTACATAAAAGGCTTTTCGGACAACGGCGTTGTGAACCACCCTACAGACAACAAAAAATTTGATAATAAAGGAGAAAGAAAGGTTGCCAACGCAATTCTTCTTTACCATGAATAGGCAAAAAGCACTTTTTATCTATACCCGTCTCTCTACATTTGTAAAGGGAGACCTTGACATACTGTCAGAGAGCTTAGCTGTAACAACCCTGCAGGTCAACAACACCTCACAGTCAAAACAGTTTGTCTCTCTTATCAGGCAACTCTTTTTTCTTCTGTTCAACATACACAAATACGATTTTGTCTATATCTGGTTTGCCGATTATCACTCTTTCCTACCCATCCTCTTCTCGAAACTGGCAGGTAAGAGATCCTACTTGGTAATCGGAGGTTATGATGTCTGTCGGATAAAAAAAGTCAAATACGGAAGTTTTATCAATCCCATCAGGGGATATTCCGCAAGGTTCTCAATGAGCAACACAACGCTTTGTCTCTGCGTCTCAAATCATATACAGCGAATCGTCCGCTTCATCTCAAAAAATGCGAATACGGAAGTGGTATACAACTGCGTCACATTCAAGGATGAGACCCCGAGCGAGCAACCACTCTCAGGTATCCTTTCCGTAACCATTGCAGCCTCCGTCCAGAGCATTTATGTAAAGGGTGTGGACAGGATTGTAAAGTTGGCGAAAACTATGAATGACGTTCAGTTCACATTGGTTGGTGTGGATAGAGGAATTCTCGAATCAGTCTGCGGGTCAATTCCTTCCAATCTGACCGTTATACCCAGAATAGAACATGAAGATCTGATTTCATATTACAAGAGAAACAAAGTCTACTGCCAGATGTCCAGGAGCGAAAGCTTTGCCCTGGCCCTAGCCGAGGCAATGTATTACAACTGCATACCGGTTGTCGCAAACACCGGAGGGATGCCTGAAGTCACAGGAGGTTTGGGATACATAGTTGATGCGAATGACATTGAGTGCTGTGCCAAGACCCTCTATAAAGCATTGGAAAAGGAGAACTCCGGCCAATACCGACAGGTAATAGAAGAAAAATTCTCTTTTAACCAACGAGCTTCATCACTCAAGGAGATTATAAGCCCTGAAAAAAAATAAGCCGCTTTTTCAAGCGGCTTTTGTTGACCTACCAGGATTCGAACCTAGATCGACAGAGCCAGAATCTGTAGTGCTGCCATTACACCATAGGTCAATAGATTCGCCTAAATATTACATTTTTTAAAGTTGACCTACCAGGACTCGAACCTGGGCAGACAGAACCAAAATCTGTAGTGCTACCATTACACCATAGGTCAATTGTGTAATTTTTTGAGGCGACAAAGATATTGCTTTTTTTATAAAGAGCAAAATTTTAAAGAAACTTGAAATCCAGCACGTGCTCTCCAAAATAATGATACAAAAGTGCCCAGAATGCAAATCTGGCACCCTTGCCAATCAACATGAATATTGCACTTTTGGTAAAATTGACCTTATAGAACCCAAGAGTGACGGCAAAAATGTCACCAATAATCGGCAACCATGTGAGAAAAGCCAGCATTGAGCCGTATTTATCAATATTGTGCTTCTGTTTGAGTAATGTCTCCTCCTTTACCTTGAACCACTTTTCGATCCAGTCCCATTTTCCTATGAAGCCTATATAATAAGAGGTCAATCCTCCGAGCCAGTTGCCCGCTGTGGCCACAATAATGGCTAAAACCGGATTAATCCCGGCAATCAGGACTCCTACCATAAGGAAGTCAGAACTGAAAGGCACTACCGTTGCAGCCAGAAAACATCCCAGAAAAAGGCCAATGAGACCAAGATTTGATAAAAGTTCCATAACCTACCTCTTTGCCTTGAAAAAACTTTTCATCAAATCTCCGCACTCGTCTGCAAAAACACCGGAAGCAACCTCACACTTAGGATGCAGAAGAGACGGGGAGAAGAGAGAGTATCCTCTTTTCGGATCACCGGCACCATATACAAGCCTCTTCAGCTGGGCCCAGTTAAGAGCGGCAGCACACATCGGACAAGGTTCCAGTGTTACATAAAGGGTGCAATTGTCGAGATATTTACCGCCAAAACTGTTTGCAGCCATTGTAATAGCCTGCATCTCAGCATGTGCAGTCGGGTCATTCAATCTTTCAGTTAGGTTATATGCACGGGCTATGATCTTGCCTTCGCACACAACCACGGCTCCGACAGGCACCTCATCGGCGTCAAAGGCCTTCTGAGCCTCTTTAAGTGCCTCATACATGAACTTTTCATCTTGCGTCATGCAAGCAAAGTTAAAATAAAATCATAAAAACAAATATAGCGACATTTTGTCAGTGGACTCTTTTGGCACTTGTTTTGCGAACTTTACATCAGTTAAAATAAAATTCTAAAATCAAATATTTAAAACACAATTAATTATGAACATCAGACCATTAGCAGACAGAGTTTTGGTCGAGCCTAAAGAGGCCGAAACAAAAACAGCAAGCGGACTTTTTATCCCTGACACAGCCAAAGAGAAACCTCAGGCAGGAAAAGTCGTAGCAGTCGGAAACGGCAAAAAGGATGAACCAATGGAGTTAAAGGTTGGAGACAACGTACTTTACGGAAAATATGCAGGAACCGAAATCAGTGTTGACGGCAAAGATTATCTAATGATGCGTCAGTCAGACATCCTTGCAGTTTTATAATTAATAATCATTAGAACTTAAAAAGAAAAAATTATGGCAAAAGAGATTAAATTCAACATAGATGCCCGCACCGAGATGAAAGTGGGTGTTGACGCTTTGGCAAATGCAGTAAAGGTTACACTTGGCCCAAAAGGCAGAAACGTGGTTATTGACAAAAAGTACGGTGCTCCTCAGATTACCAAGGACGGAGTAACCGTTGCAAAAGAGATAGAGCTTGAAGACCGTTTTGCAAACATGGGTGCACAGATGGTAAAAGAGGTTGCCTCAAAGACAGGCGACCAGGCAGGTGACGGAACAACAACTGCAACAGTGCTGGCACAGGCTATTATCAATGTCGGCCTTAAAAACGTAACAGCAGGTGCAAACCCTATGGATCTGAAAAGAGGTATTGACAAGGCTGTGGCAGAGGTTGTAAAATCACTGAAAGCCCAGAGTCAGTCAGTTGGAGACGACACAACAAAGATTGAGCAGGTTGCCACCATCTCTGCAAACAATGACACCGAAATCGGAAAGCTCATCGCACTTGCAATGGGTAAAGTAAAGAAAGAGGGAGTGATTACCGTTGAAGAGGCAAAAGGAACTGACACAGAGGTTAAAGTTGTTGAAGGAATGCAGTTTGACAGAGGTTATATCTCTCCATACTTCATGACCAATCCTGAAAAGATGGAGGCAGTGCTTGATTCCCCACTAATTCTCATTACCGACAAGAAAATCTCATCAATGAAAGATCTGATGCCGGTTTTGGAACCGGTTGCACAAAGCGGCAAGGCACTTCTGATTATTGCAGAGGATGTAGATGGTGAGGCTCTTGCGACATTGGTTGTAAACCGTCTTCGCGGAACATTGAAGATCGCTGCTGTTAAAGCTCCGGGATTCGGTGACAGAAGAAAAGAGATGCTTGAGGATATCGCTATCCTTACAGGAGGTACAGTTATCTCTGAAGAGAAAGGTCTTCGTCTTGATGCTGCAACCATTGATATGTTAGGTAGAGCAGAAAAGATCTCTATTGACAAGGAGAACACCACTATAGTTAACGGCGCAGGAGAGAAAGAGGCTATCGACAAACGTGTAGGACAGATCCGCAAACAGATGGAGACTACCACAAGCGACTACGACAGAGAGAAGCTTCAGGAGCGTCTTGCTAAACTTGCAGGTGGAGTAGCCGTTCTTTATGTTGGTGCCGCTTCAGAAATGGAGATGAAAGAGAAGAAAGACCGCGTTGACGATGCTTTGAGTGCTACCCGCGCTGCAGTTGAAGAGGGCATAGTACCGGGTGGCGGAGTTGCTTACATCCGCTCAATTGATGCCATTAAGAATCTTAAAGGTGACAACGAGGATGAGACTACCGGTATCGAAATCATTGCCCGTGCAATTGAGGAGCCTTTACGTATGATTGTGGAGAATGCAGGTGTTGAAGGCAGCATAGTAGTACAGAAGGTAAAAGAGGGTAAAGGTGATTTCGGTTACAATGCCCGTACAGACAAATATGAGCACCTTCTCAAGGCCGGCGTTATAGATCCCACCAAGGTAGCACGTGTTGCCCTTGAGAACGCTGCATCAGTAGCCGGAATGTTCCTGACAACCGAGTGCGTCCTTGCAGACAAGAAAGAGGAGAATCCTGTACCAATGGGTGCTCCCGGAATGGGTGGAATGGGCGGCATGATGTAGTCCTGAATAGTATCAAAAAACTAAAACCTGTCTGCCTTCAGACAGGTTTTTTTGTGCTATGACGCATATTTTTTCACAAAAAATGGTGCAACTTTTGTGTAACTTTTTTGAGGTTTGACTCTGTATATCTGGCTTTTACGTGATTTTTGGCGCAACTTGGGTGCAACTAAAAAAAATGAGTGGCTAACAGAAAATTATTTGTTTACTTTTATATGGGTTAATATAAATTTTACACTTCCGCTTTCACTTTGCATCCTCCATTCTCAAGAGGGTGCAAAGTTCTTTTAGCACACAACCAAAAAAGGATTTATTTTTGCAACCATGAATAGAGTATTTATATTTTTCTTGTCATTATTTCTTATCTCTTGTTCCACAGATGTGAGAGAACAGAGGGCTTTTACAAAAAAATTAAAGGCTATCGATGAGATAGTCTATAATAATCCTTTAGGAGCAAGGGACAGTCTGAACCTTATCTCTAAGGATATGCTATCTGAGGGGAACCTTGCATATTACAATCTCCTTTGGTGCATTATGAAAGAACAGAACAGAGAACGCGACTGGAAATCAAGCGACACTCTTATATATAGATCACTCAAATGGTATCGGCAGTCATCGGATAAATACAACCTGTGCCGGGCATTGCTTTACAGTGGAATGACAAAATCCCGTGGTGACTCTGACACTTCTGGTTTTGCAGAGATCTCAGAGGCGGAGAAGATCTTAAAAAAACACTCTTTCACTGATATTGAGACAAAAGCATCAATATACAGATATCTAGGTAAGATTCTCAATTACAAGTATTGGGTCATTGTATACCGCCCAAAACTTATAGGCAACTTACCTGACCAGTACTTAAACATGAGCATGGAGCTATACAAGAGTATGGGTAAGGAGAATGAAACCGATCTTGTTAAAATAGACATGTTCCGGGTTATAATTTACACAAACAAAACCCAACCCGAATTGCTCGCAGAGATGGATAAGATGGCAGCAAAGGAAGACTTGGCAGATGAGGCACGATATAATCTTTATAAATTATATGTATTTTATTACCGTGGCATATACGATTACGAAAAAGCCTTATTTTACCAGAAAGAGATTATAAATAAAAATCTCGCAAAACCGACTTATAGTGAAGGAATGGTTATTGAGTATGATGATATTGCCTTACTATACAAATCTATGGGAAATCTTGACAGTAGTTTAGTTTATTCTGACAAGGCCATTAAAGAATCGTTCCAGGACTACGGGAACATTCATTACCTTAGTTATTTATGCAAATCACGCACTTTAGAAGAAAAAAAAGAATACAAAGCTGCATATGAATCATATTATAAATATTATGAAAACCATATGAAGAAATATGGCATCTCCAACAGAGAGAAGGTCAAGGAGATCCAGAACAAGGCAAATACAGATATTTTATATTACAACTTATCAAAAGAGAGATACAGACAATATATGCAGATCTCATTAATAATCTCCATTTTGGCAGTTTTTTCCTCTCTCGTAATGCTCTATGTCTATCTTAAAAACCGAAAGAAGTGTTTGAAGTTAAAAAACTACACTTACAGTGCCATAAACACTGTTAGCCACGAGATTACCAAGATGTCTCTTATAAATGAAATTTTGAGAATTCCCGCTGCGAATATGTCACAAACACTTGACATTGTAGGCATTGAAGCAGCCAGATTGAGAAAGGTATCTAAAGAGAGTTCTGATATCCTTAATAACTTTATAATTGACATAAGGAATAATACAAAAAATGATATCTCGGAAATTGCGAGGAGCGAAAAGTTTGCATCGCAGTTTCCCGAAGTTGCATCCTTAAATGAACTCTCTCCTTATGAAAAAATCATTTTGGTGCTTGCCAACTATGGTTATTCCAACAAAGAGATAGCGGACATTCTTGCCAACAATCACAGCAGTATCCGAACCCTTAAATCAAAATTAAAAGAGAAGATTTTAGTCTCTGAAGAGCTCTCATTTGACCCTACAATTGCATTTCCACTCCTGAATAAGGAGCTCAACAAGAGTTCTGAGACGTAAACTTACCGCTCCAAAACTTTTTTGGACACTTTGTTTTTCAGCCATTTAAAACAAATTTTAGCGTAACTTACCGCTCCGACACTCTCCCGGGCAAACATTTTCAAGACTTATGACCTAATTTCGTCACAGAAACTAGATCATATATCATGTCAAGCAAGAACGTGTCTCCACTATTTATTTTTCCTGAATTCAGAAGATTTTTCAACAGGTCTTCCATATCCGTTACGATTCAGAATTATGATAATTGTACCGGCTGCGGTATTTGTAAAGATATATGCCCTACCGTCTTTGCAGTCGATGATGACAAAGTCAGGATACTAAGACAGCCGACAGAGGAAGAAAGAGAGTTTGTCAGGCTCGCAAAAACAACCTGTCCTTACGATTGCATAGTAGTAAGCTAAATTTATAAGAATAACAACGGAGAGAGGTGCCTTTATTTTGGGTTAATATGGGGTTTTAGTCGATTTACAGGCACCTTCTCCTTTTGCTAAATATAGTATATATGAAACACATATTGAACACACCGTTAAGACGTGTAATACTATAATACTCCCGCAAATTCAGACCACTGGGTAAGTTTAATAAAATGATTAATTTTACTCGTATGAACACAAGCAGGAAAAAACACAGTGCCGCTTTCAAGGCGCAGGTAGCCATTGAGGCAATCAA
>JAQVBQ010000125.1 GCA_028690215.1 Bacteroidales bacterium
AACCTCATCAGCCTACAATGATACTTCTGTCCCGTCCTAAAGTCGAGCGTGATAAAACCGTCGCAACAAAGGAGGGCAGCTCGGAGAGATCCTCGGAGAGGTGAAAGTCCTATGACAAGGTGTAACCAACCTTGGTTTATAAAATCGCCCTGTGTGTTGGGGAAGTAGTGTCGAATACAACACAGAAAACAAAACTGACTTAATGTCAGAAACTATGGGGATTGCTCCCATCAAAAACCTTTGTAGCAATATGTAGACAAGGCAATCCGAGAGAGCAATCCCTATCATTGTGATATTAAGTGCAAAAGAAATGAGGTGTATTTTATTGAAAGAGAAAAAACGAGTCATTCTGCGTGGCGACATCTATTACGCAGATTTAAGTCCTGTGGTGGGCTGTGAGCAAGGGGGTGTTCGCCCTATCCTTGTTCTGCAAAACAATATAGGAAATAAGTACAGTCCCACGCTCATCGTGGCAGCCATTACAGGCAGAGAGAAAAAGCAACTTCCCACTCATGTAAGAGTCAATGACATACATAGTCTGCCTAAAAAGTCAGTTGTGCTACTGGAGCAAATCAGAACCATAGATCGCAAACGGCTTTGCGAATGGGTTGGAACAGTCGCAGAGGACAATTTATCAGAAATCGACCAAGCCTTAAAGGTGAGCGTTGGTCTTTAGTTTATGGAAGGAAAATCGAATATGGAAAATACAAAAGTTATCGTAAATGAATTAAACTTCAGCCACCTTTTGGAGCTTGGTAAAATAGCCGTTGAAAAAGGCGGTATTCCAAAGGAAATTATAGAAAAAATGCTTGAACGCATTGCTTGCGAAAATGAACTGTCACCGCAGTTTCTTTGTTAGTATTTGGTATAGCTTTTGAACTGTCGTTGTGGTAATGTTTGTTGCTAAGGAAGGAGGAAAACCTATGAACAGTATGAATATTCAAGGAATAAGTGCTTTAAACCCCAAAAAAGAAATCATCAAAATCAATGCACTTAAAAGCGAAATGGCAAAGCTTCGTGTGGCAGGCTATGCTCGTGTCAGCAGTGACTCAGCAGATCAGCTTAATTCATTCTCTACACAAGTCAACTATTACCAACGCATTATTAACGGAAACCCAATGTGGCAGATGACCGAGGTCTATGCTGATGAAGGAATTTCGGGCATATCGGTAAACAAAAGAGATGATTTTGCAAGAATGCTTGCCGACTGCAAAAGGGGCAAGATTGACCGAATTATCACCAAGTCTACAAGCAGATTTGCAAGAAATACCCTCGATGCAATAGGAGTCATCAGAGAGCTGAAAGACATAGGCGTTACCGTATACTTCGAGAAAGAAAACCTCGACACTGCGACCTTAACCAGTGAAAACCTATTGACACTCTACTCTCTGTTCGCACAAGAGGAATCCATGACAATCTCAAAGAACTGCAAAAAGGGTGCAAGAATGAGAATGTCCAAAGGAACCTATGTATCATCCAACCCACCTTATGGATATAGGCTTATAAATAACGAGCTTGTCATAGAGGAAAACGAAGCTGAGATTGTTCGCAGAATTTTCCAAGAATACCTTAGTGGAAAAGGCTATTCTGCTATTGCAAAAGAGTTAATGGCAGATGAAATACCCTTCAAAAAAAACAAAATAAAATGGCGTCCACAAACAGTGGGAATTATCCTAAAAAACGAGCGTTATGTGGGAGATATGCTTCTGCAAAAATCCTTCGCCGAAGATGCCTTACCCTACAACAAACGCATCAATAAAGGTGAGCTTCCACAGTATTATGTGTCCAACACCCATGAGCCAATTGTGGAGAGAATACAGTTTGAGCTTGCCAAAATTCTAAGAGAAGAACGCAGAGAAAATATCAACACCGATTGCAAGGAATACCCACTGAGCAAAAAAATCAAATGTGCCGAATGTGGAACAACATATCGCAGAAAAGAAACAAACAATACTGTCTACTGGGTGTGCAGACAGCACGATGACAGCAAGGAGCTGTGTGGTGGACGGAAGTTGCCCGAGGAAAAAATTTATAGTGCATTTATAAGAATGTATAATAAGCTCTCCAAAAATTATGGCAATATCCTTATCCCACTACTTACACAGCTTGAAAAGCTACAAGACCTCAGAACAAGGAACAATCCAGAAATCGGCACACTCAACAAACAAATAGCAGAACTTGCAGAGCAGAATCATGTGATGAATGGACTATTGTCCAAAGGCATCCTTGACTCTGCTCTATTTATATCCCAAACAGATGAACTGCAAAAGAAAATCCGAAAGCTGAAAAGTGCAAAGCTCAAACTACTGGAGGAACAAGATGCCGATGACTCCATTGACAAAACCGAGGATTTAATCGACATTTTGGAAAGCGGTCCCGATAAAATTACAGAGTTCAATGATAGCCTAATGGAAGAAATTGTGGCAAAGATGATTGCCTATGATGACAAAACAATAGACTTCCTACTAATCAACGGACTTGTGCTGAAAGAGAGGTTGTAACAATGGCACAAAACAGAATCATACCCTATGGATACAAAATAGAAAATGGCAAGCTCAGCATAGAACCCGAAGAAAAACACATCGTGGTGCGAATTTATGAAAGATATGCAAATGGTGAATCCTATCTGCAAATCGCAGAACGACTAACAGCCTTGGGAGCACAATATACACCCGAAAAGACTCACTGGAACAAGAATATGGTGGCAAGGGTACTGCAGAATAAAAACTACCTTGGCAATGACAAGTACCCCACAATTATACACAGTGAGTTGCTCCAATCCGCAGAAAAACAAGCAAAGCCATACACTCACAGAATGGATAAGCATATGAAAGCCCTAAAGCCATACCTTGTATGCAATGAGTGTGGAGCACGGCTACAACGAAGATTAAAAGCCACAGGGGTGGAACGATGGTACTGTCCCAATGATACCGACCATATCAGCCTAAAGGTCAGTGACGTGAGCCTTGTAAAAGACATTATGGAGCTACAACGAAAGCTCTTGCTAAGTGAAAAATGCAGAAAGACAAGTCATGCAGAGGGCAAAACACTGAACTTGGAACTCATCAAGCTGAAGAACCAAATCGACCTTGCTATGAATGAACCCACTCCAAACCTTGAAGAAATCAAAGAAAGTATTATGAAATTGGCAAGAGAAAAATACAGCATATTGGAAAATATCGGTGAGGACAGCTACCTAAGTCATACCATAGAAAGACTGAGTGATACAGAGCTTGACAGCAAGCTACTCCCTACAATAACAATGAAGATTGTGGTATCTCGCACCAAAGCAATCGAGCTTGTATTAACCAATGGACAGAAAATAAAAAACTAAGGAAAGGAGAACCCAAATGGAACAATTTGAGAGAGAGCTAATCGTAATACCAGCTACAAAAGATATGTACATATTCGGCAATAGAAACCGACAACTGCGAGTAGCCTCCTACAGCCGAGTATCCACCGACTTCGAGGAACAGCTCACAAGCTTTCATGCACAAAAGAGCTACTACACCGACCTAATTATGAGAACCCCCGAATGGAAACTTGCCGGCACCTATGCCGATGCCGCTGCTATAATAGGACTAAATCAGAAACCCGAAGCAAACGGGCGAAGATTTAGTCCTTTTTCTTTAGTTTCAGCACATTTCAAGGCGAATGGAGGGTGTAACTGCTTAATCTGA
>JAQVBQ010000042.1 GCA_028690215.1 Bacteroidales bacterium
CTGGGTATAGAGATCGTTGATTCCCCGTGCTCTGTTTGAATTACTTTTGGAAAGCTGCCATTCCTTGAATTACCGGTATTATTCCCGGAGACATCATTCTTCTCGTATCCCAGGTGAGCATCCATTTCTCCTTGAAGCATTTGTTCGAGAACCTGAGAATGAAGATTTTTAAGAAATTTACTGACATCTTCTTCCGTCTTGAATTGCTTTAAAAACTCTTTACTTAATAGTTCCGGCGGTATATCTGTCCGCTTATTTGCCATAAATTGTGATTCCATTTGATTAATGGTTAAAATTAATAATGCTTTTTTGTTTATGCATTATCGTTTACACAATTTATTGGATAGTGCCCTTTTAATATAAGGTTGGTTATCTTCTGTATGTTGATCCTGAAGAACTTGGTTGCCTTGTACTCTCTCTCTTTTCAGAGTTTCTCTCTCCGGAACTATTGCTTTTTTTCACTTCCTTTTTCTCTGGTTCATCCCTCTTCTTATTTACAGAATTGTCCCGAGGAGATTCTCTCCTTGGTTGTGTGTATTGGTATTGGTCGCGTTTGTTATTGTAAGTCTCGGTTTTTTTATTGCTCCTCTCTCTTGAGTCATACTGTTCGTTCAGTCCTCGGTTAGAATTTGCAGGATTTTGTGTGTTATTCCCTCTCCTTATCTGAGATTCCTGCCTTGTGTTGTTCTGACCGGTAGGTGGCTGATTCCTGTTTACCGTTGTCGGAGTCTGATCCCTTCTCACAGTTGTCTGATCTCTTCTTACAGTTGTCTGATCCCGTCTTGTAGTTGTCTGATCTCTTCTGACTTGATTTGTCTGGTTTACCCAGTTATTTGAGTTTTTTGCTTTGTAAACATTGCCTTTGTCGTCAGTATATACATTATTCGGTCTCCTCGAAGTATTTGGTTCTCTTCTGTAAGTTGAGCCGGAAACTCTTCGCTGTTCGTTTTCCTTATTATTGTACAGATTGTTGACAGCCCTGTAGTCTCTGGGATTATTCCTGAAATCATTTTTTTGAGGCCTTGGTCGTTCCGGTGCGAATCCTCTTCTGTCACCCAGATTATATCTGTGGTATTGTCCGTGTCTGTATCCGACAGGCCCCCAGTATCCATGGGTGTGTTTATGAAAATGGTTGTCGAACCTTATCCAGTTAACGCCTCCGAATGGCGTCCCGTAAGAAAATCCCCAACCGGTGAATGGGTTGTAATGAACATTAAAGCCATATGTAAGAGGCCTCGGGAAATAGTGTGTCCTGTACCAAGGTCTGTAATGATAGCCTGTGCCGTAGAATACACATCCCCTGTAAATGTAGTTGTTTGTATATCCCGGATAATATCCGATTCTTACAACATCAGGTGTATAGTCATATATAAACACGTATCTTACATTGTATATCGGATTGTCCGGAGGGATTGACATGAACTCAGCCGGTATACTGACTGAGACCTCCCATGGTCCGTATGGATTATAACTCTCGAACCATACTGCGTCGTCACAGCAGTAATAGGTACCGTTGTAGTATATTACAGCCTTGTCTGTGTTTATTGCATACTTTAATTGTGTACCTCTTATGTAATCAAACTGAGGATCTCCGTCGTAATATATGTCAAGCTGCATTCTGCCGCGCCTGATTTCGGCTGTTTGTGGAATTCTGGTCTCAAGCACGGCCTCCATCGCCTCTCTGGTTCCAGCTATACTGGAAAGAACATTGTTTACCGGCGAATCTTCGGGGATTGAACGGAAATCTTCAGGAAGGGCATCCGGTGGAACGAATGTCCAGTTGTCGGATATAAGGCTTCTTGATTTGTACCATCTTCCGGAGATTAATACATAATAGAGTTGAGAGTTTATATCCATCAATATATCATCATCGCTGTTTGTAACATATAGAAGTGATGTGTTCCTGATAGGGGAGAATCTAGGGGCTCCGTTAGAAGATAACAACTCTGCAGGATGGGTGCGGACAATTATACCAGATGGGGCACTGCCTTGGGTAATTTGCTCATTATCTGAAGATCCCATCTTTTCTTCCTTAACTACCTTCGCAGGGACATTACTAGTGAGTCTCCATCCTTCAAATATCGAACGGGATGAATACCAATAGTTGCCTCCGTTAAGATAGAAGAGATCCGTGTCTGGATCCATAACTATGAAAAATGGAGTGTTCACAACATATTTAAGATTTGTACCATCTATTTTCTGAAGAATGGGGTCTCCGTCAAGAAGTACAAGAGCTGTGGGTTTTGTAACAAACAGTATCTCAGGCGCCTCATTGTACAGCTGTTCGGATTCGGAAAGCTGTTTCTGTTCAAGCCCTGCTGTGAGCTCATCCATTGACATCACCATGTCCCATTCCGGAACCTCTCTCTCGACAATTGTGTTCATTCTGGAGATTTCGTTATCATCAAGCCCCGGGAATTTGTTGGCTACTATATCAATATCAAGCAGTCTTACACGACGGTCGTCGCGGTCAGTTGCTATTCTGCAAACATACCAGATTGCTCCGTAAACCTCATCCTTGTCTCCTGGTGCTTCAATTATTACAGCAGATCTGCACTCCATCCTGTTCCTGTCCAAAGACTCTATTTCAGGTTGAAAAATTGTGATCTTGCCACTGGATGATATGATCTCTCTCGGCCAATTACGGAATTCGGCAGCATTCATTGTTGAAAAAGAGAGAATTATGGACAACACAAATGTCATCGATGATTTGATAGTCAGAGGTTTCATAATAATGTTGTTTTATTGACTATAGATGTTCAAAATTCGGGCCATAACAAGCCTCTCTTTGTGTGATAGTATTGCTATTTTGCCCTGTAAACAAGCTTCATTGTTATTGAAGCTGTCTTCTCCCTGGAAGATGTATTAAAGGTGCCGCCCCAAGAGTAATCCTCGTTGGAATTCTGACCTGTAATCTGTATTATCCCCATCTGTGCATTAACCAGTTTCCCGATTGAACTCCCTGACTTCTCTGCTATTTTCTCTGCTCTTTGCCTTGCATCCTCAGTGGCTTCGGAGACAAGTTCCAATTTCAGGTCTGCAAGCTTGGTGTAGTAATACCTAGGCGCTTTTGAGTTAAACTGTACACCATCGTTTATAAGTTCGGTAATATTCCTTGAAAGCTCTTCGATCTTTTCAATATCCCGGGAGGTAATCTGAATTGACTGAGTCAGTTTATACCCTGTAAAATCTTCGCCCATATATTCTCCTGATGCAGAGTACTTTCTTTTTACCTGCTCGTTTATCTCTATTGCGCTGAATACTATGTCTTTCTTTTCAATGCCGTTCTTTTTAAGGTACTCTCCGATAAGTTCCTTGTCCTTGTTTAGTTCGTATGATGCACTCTTAAGGTCCACTCTTACTTTTGAGAAATATCCCTCCCATACAATCAGGTCTGAGGTAAAGTTCTTTTCACTCAATCCGGTAACGGAAATTTGTCTCTCCGCCTGGCTCCTTTTCACATAGGCATTACCCAGGACAATCGCGGCAATCACTATTGCAGCGGAGATCAGGATGTATTTATAGCTGTTATTCATATATTTTGAATTAGTATTGTTTTTTTCTCATCCGGCCGGTGGCATCTGCGGCAATCATTGCTGCAATGATGCTTTCCGGGTCAATATCGCATGCCTCATGGTGTATGCTCTCTTCCGGCTTGCATGTGGCAATTGCGACTTTCATAAGGTCATCATAGCCGACATTTTTTATGTTCAGTTCTCTGAAGGTTGTCGGAAGTCCAACACTCTCGCAGAACTCGTATACAGTTTCGTTCTCACCGGGATCATTGTCAGTAAGGTGCAGAGATGTCAACAATCCGAAAGCGACCTTTTCACCATGATATAGACCATGAGTCTGTTCCAGGGCCGTTAGCCCATTGTGTATGGCATGAGCTGCGCCAAGACCTGAACTTTCAAAACCTATGCCGCTCAGTAGTATGTTTGCCTCAACAATATAGTTGAAAGCCGGTGTCACGATATTGTTCTCATTCGCAATCCTGGCGGAAATTCCATATTTAAGCAGGGTGTCATAACATAGTCTGGCAATGCTCAGACCTGTCAGTGTGCTGTAGCCTCCGCATGCGTTTTCCGAATTCGTACGCTCGCACGATCTTGCCTCAAACCAGGTGGCCAGCGCATCTCCCATACCAGATACAAGAAATCGTGAAGGAGCACCGGAAATGATTTTTGTATCGACAAGCACAACCTGTGGGTTCATTTTCTGATAATATACATAATCAAAAACCCCATTCAGAGTGTATACCACTGCACAACCGCTGCAAGGGGCATCAGTGGATGCAATAGTTGGAACTACGATAACCGGTATTCCGGTTTTGTCTGCCGATATTTTTGCGGTGTCAATTGTTTTACCGCCACCCATACCGACAATAACATCAATCTTTTCATTGCTTATAATAGAGCAGACCCTCTCTATCTCATTTTCTGAGCACTCGCCGTTAAACTCATTGATAATGACTGACTCTTTTAACTCTTGTTTGACATTATAACCTGGCAGCACGCTCTTTACTACAGTCGGTGATGCAAGAATGAGGCTTTTTGTGCCCAGTAATCTTATTAGCTCCGGCAATTGTGCCACTGCACCTTCTGCCTGGATGTACTTACCCGGAAAAACTGCTTTAAATGGTTTCATAGTTATTGCTTTATATTTACACAATCAAATACGTAATCGAGTGAATCCTTGTTTTCAGATAAGAGGAATAATCTGTCTCCCTTCTCCAGTTTTGTCGCTCCGGTTGGAATGAAATACTTGCCGTCTCTCTCGATTGTAGATATCACAATGGTCGTGGGCCATCCGAGCTGTACGATTTTTTTACCGGCGGCAGGACACCCCTCTTTAACAATCACCTCTGTCAGAAGAGACTTGGGGCTCTCTGTAAATTCTATGTCGCTTATATTTCTCTGTTTGAGGTTAACCGGAAGTGTAAGGTGAAGCCAACGGGCAACTTTTGCCAGGGATGTTCCCTGTATTACGACAGATGTAAGTGAAACGAAAAAGACTATATTAAAAATGGTTCCTGCTTTCTCTGCCCCGGCTAGCAGTGGGTATGTGGCGAATACAATCGGGACGGCACCCCTCAACCCTCCCCAGGATAGAAAAAGTTTCACACGGTTTGTTATCCTGAATGGGATTAGTGATAGGAAAATACTGAGCGGCCTCGCGACTAATATAAGAAAACCTGCAACCAGCATGCCTATACCCATAACTTCTATAAGTTGGCTGGGAAGCACCAGCAGTCCAAGCGTGAGAAACAGAATTATCTGCATCAACCATGCAAAACTGTCAAATGATTTTAGAATCTTCTTTTTGTGAATAACATCGTGATTTCCGATATATATGGCACAGATATATACTGCCAGGAACCCGTTTCCCTTAAGAAAATCCGTGAGAGAGAAGCTGAAAAACATTATTGCAATTACCAATGCTATATAGAGACCTTCATAGTCAAACCGTATCCTGTTTATCACCATTGTCCCGGCCATTCCTAGAACCAGACCAAAAGCGCCTCCCAGAATAAGATCCTTTGAGAAGAGGGTTATTATCTCTGCGGCAGATGAATTCTGGTGCATTACCAATCCTGTACATATCAAGGTCATAACATAAGCCATCGGGTCATTGCTCCCGCTTTCAAGCTCCAGTATAGATCTTATGTTCCCTTTTAGGGCTAGATTTTTAGATCTCAAGATAGAGAATACGGAGGCTGAATCTGTCGAGGAGACAATTGAGCCGAGCAGAAGTGCTTCTATGTATGTAAAGTCTGTTATTAACCATACGAAAAGAGCCACAGAAAAGGCTGTTATCAATACCCCTGCAGTAGAGAGGAGCACTCCCTGCCACAAGACAGGTCTGACATGCCCCCAATCTGTATCCAGACCACCGGAAAAGAGAATGCAGCACAAGGCTATCACTCCTATGAACTGAGTCGTTTTCGGATTACTGAAAAGTATACCTCCAATACCTTCAGAACCGGCAAGCATGCCAACCGAAATGAAAAGGATAATCACAGGAACACCTAATCTGCTTGAGGTTTTACCTGCGAAGAGAGAGATGAAAAGTAAAATTGATCCAACAAGAAGTATGTTATGGTAAGTGAGATCCATTCAGTTCAATAATAAATCACTTAAAGATAATTACAAATTTTGTAATAAATAACTATCTTGTAAATCTAAAAATACCTATTGATATGAGACCTGTAACAGAAAACACAGACAGGAAACCTGCAGTTGCAGGACTGTTTTATCCCGCAGAAACTGAAAAGTTGCAGGAGGAGGTGGAACGGTTGTTCAAATCGGCTATACCTTATAAAGGAGACCATGTAAGGGCTATTATTGCTCCCCATGCCGGATATCAGTTTTCCGGAGGGGTAGCTGCATCTTCTTACAATCAGATTAATGGAGATACGCGCTATAAGAGAGTTTTCATAATTGCATCATCGCATCACCACAAGTTCAGGGGAGCATCAGTATGGTGTGATGGCGATTATATTATGCCATACGGAAAGGAGAGAGTCGATAAGGCATTCGGTAAGATGCTTATCGGGAACTTCCCTGACATCTTCACTTCAGACCAGACTCCTCACATAGAGGAGCATGCTATTGAGACACAATTGCCGTTTCTGCACCATGTCATGAAGAGCAGGTATTCAATTGTCCCAATTGTTATCGGTACGGACGATCCATATATATGCCGTGAGATTGCAAAAGTGCTGACCCCCTATTTCTCGCCGGATAATCTTTTTATTGTAAGCTCTGACTTCTCTCACTATCCGGGATATGATGATGCGGTGGAGAATGACCGGAAAACAATGGAGTCAATCGTATCGGGCAATCCGGAAAGATTGTTGAGAAGACTCCGGAAAAATGAAGAGGAGGGCATCCCTAACCTCGTGACAAGTTTGTGTGGATGGACTTCAGTGTTGATATTGCTTGAGATTACAAAAAATGATGAATCTGCCAGATATTATCCGGTAGAGTACAAGAATTCCGGTGATGAGCCTTTGTACGGAGATCATGAGAAGGTTGTCGGTTACTGGGGCATAAAAATTATCCAGGACAGTACGGACGGAGAAGGTTTTGAACTTACTGAAGATGATAGACAGACTCTTCTGGGCATAGCTAAAAGATCAATTGAGGCTGCCGTAAATCACAATAAACTTCTTTTCAGGGATAACCGGGATTTGTCAGAAAACCTGCAGGCTCAATGTGGCCTTTTTGTCACTTTACATAAAAATGGAGAGCTAAGAGGCTGTCTTGGACGTATGAAGGGTGACATGCCTTTGTGGAAGCTTGTACAGGAGATGGCATCTATCGTACCGGAGCATGATTACAGGTTTGATCCGGTATCTCCGGATGAGTTGGACGAAATTGAAATCGAGATTTCTGTCCTTTCACCTTTGAGGAGGATTCATGACATCTCCGAAATAAAGCTTGGCGTTCATGGAATATATATAGTGAAGGCCGGAACATCTGGTGTCTTCCTGCCACAGGTGGCAACAGAGACAGGATGGAGTGTCGATGAGTTCCTAGGTTATTGTTCTCGTGATAAGGCAGGAATAGGATGGGAGGGGTGGAGAGATGCCGAGGTATATGTTTTTACGGCGTCGGTTTTCAAATAGTACTATTTCCAGACACCGGGAATCTTCTCCTTGCAAGTGGGGCATATGCCGTTGGAGCCTATGTCGCTTCTTACAATATATCCGTCACGGCGTATCAGGCTGGTTCCACATACAGGACATGATGTGTTTCCGGATTCAGGAGTCTGGATATTGCCAAGATAGACATATTTCAATCCACACTTGAGAGCCATATTTTTTGCTTCGTACATAGTCTTTTCAGACGTGGGCGCGGTATCGGCAAGTTTGTAATTAGGGAAAAAACGGCTGAAATGAATGGGCGTGCTGCTGAAACCATTGTCAAACAGCCATTCGCACATTCTCTTAATTGTTTGCATATCATCAGACCAGCCAGGTATTATAAGGTTGGTTATCTCAAGCCATATACCACGGTCTCTTAATACTCCGAGACTTTTGAGAACAGGCTTCATTGACCCGCCGGTAAGTCTCTTGCAAAGTGCGTCGTCAAAACATTTGAGGTCAATATTTGCTGCATCCAGCCAGTTGCAAAGTTCCAGAAGCGGTTCTCTTTCAATAAACCCGTTGGATACCATTACAGTGTGGATACCGGCACTCCTTGCAATGCGAAATGTGTCGAGCATATATTCGAAATATACAGTCGGTTCACTGTATGTGAAAGCGATACTTTTACTTTTGACTCTGATTACCTCCTCTATCACCTCTTCAGGCATAAGTGTATATCTCTCCTCTCTGTCCGGTATGTTTTGAGAAATTGTCCAGTTCTGGCAATTCATGCACTTAAGATTACATCCCTCGATGGCAAGGGAGAAAATATCAGACCCGGGAAGGAAATGGTAGAGAGGTTTCTTCTCCATAGGATCTACCGATATTGAGCATGGATTTGCGTATGCAATTGATATCAACTCCCCGTCCATGTTTATCCTTACCCCGCAAGTCCCACTCTGCCCGTCATCCAACTGGCATTTATGAGGACAAAGGAGGCATCCTACCTTGCCCTCAGCTTTAGTGTGTTGATATTTTGCAGTAATTTCCATCTGTGGCAGTAAATTTAATATCTTTTTTGTGCTTTTTGTCATTTTCGGGTACATTTGCGACTTAATCCAAAATCTAAAATAAGAAATCAATGAGTGGTTTTTTTGGAAGTGTATCCAAGACCGATTGTGTCGGTGATGTATTCTATGGGACAGACTACCATTCCCATTTGGGAACGAAGAGGGCAGGACTGGCCTATTACAACAAACAGAAAGGCTTTCAGAGGGCAATACACAGCCTTGAAGACGGCTATTTCAGAAACAAGTTCGAGAATGATATCAAGAACTTCACTGGCAACAGCGGAATAGGAGTAATAAGTGATACAGAAGCGCAGCCGATTGTGGTGAATTCTCACATGGGGAGATTTGCTGTGGCTACAGTCAGCAAGATTGTAAATGCAGAGGAGATAGAGCGCTACTTCCTTGAGAAGCATCACACATTCTCAGAGACCAGCCAAGGGACAGTCAATCCTACGGAGATGATAGCCATGTTAATAGCTGAGGGCAAAGACTTCCTTTCCGGTATAGAGAATGTGGCAGAAAGGGTCAAAGGGTCGTGCTCAATGCTGATTCTTACGGAAAACGGGATTATTGCAGCCAGGGATAAACTTGGAAGAACACCGATTATTATAGGCAAAAAAGATGACGCATACGCAGTCACCTTTGAGACATGTGCTTTTTCCAACCTTGATTATGAGATTGAGAAGTATCTGGGACCGGGAGAGGTTGTTATGGTAACAGCCGATGGGTTTGAGCAATTGCGCAAGCCTAATGAAAAGATGCAGATTTGTTCATTCTTGTGGGTATATTACGGTTATCCGCCTTCATACTATGAGGGAATTAACGTAGATGAATGCAGGTATAAATGCGGTGCAGCCCTTGCCAAAAGAGATAACCTTAAGGCTGATTTTGTTGCGGGAATACCCGACTCTGGAGTGGGACATGCAATGGGATACAGTCATGCAACAGGAATTCCACTTAAAAGGCCATATTCAAAATACACACCTACATGGCCTCGCAGCTTTATGCCTCAGAGCCAGAACATGAGGGAGCTGGTCGCAAAGATGAAGCTTATTCCGAACAAGGCAATAATTGAGGGACACAGTGGCGTTTTTCTGGATGACTCCATTGTTAGAGGAACACAATTGAGAGACAATGTCAGCGATCTCCATCATGCAGGAATCAAAGAGGTAAATATGCGTATTGCATGTCCGCCTTTGACATATCCATGCGAATTTGTGAATTTCAGTCGCTCACGTTCGAGTCTTGATCTGGCCACTCACAAGGCTATTAAGAAATTGGAGGGTACTACCGATAATGTCGATTTTAAAGAGTATTCGGATTGCAACAGTGAGAAATACGAGGCAATGGTAGAGGAGATAAGGAAGACCCTTGGACTGACCACGCTCACTTTCCAACGATTGGATGATCTGGTGGAGGCTATCGGGCTTCCAAAGGAGAAACTTTGTACTCATTGCTGGGATGGGTCAAGCTATTTTTAAAATTGTTTATTTTTGCAAATTGAAATATAACACAGAGAGATGATAAACAAGAGAGTTAGGGTTAGATTTGCGCCCAGTCCCACAGGCCCATTGCATATAGGCGGCGTGAGGACAGCATTGTTCAACTATTTTTTTGCCAGACAGAACGGGGGAGATTTTATTCTCAGAATTGAGGATACCGATTCTCAGCGTTTTGTACCCGGTGCAGAAGAGTATATAAACGAATCACTCAAATGGTGCGGCATTAAGATTGACGAAGGTGTGGCCGAGGGGGGAAAACATGCACCATACCGCCAGAGTGAACGTAGGGCAATATACAGGCAGTATGCAGATCAACTTGTTGCTAACGGTTATGCGTACTATGCCTTTGATTCAGCAGAGTCGCTTGATAACTTGAGAAAAGAGGCTGAGTCAAGAGGAGATGCCTTTACATATAATTTCAAGATAAGAAATAGTATGGAGACCTCTCTGGCTATGAGCAAACAGGAGGTACAGGATAGAATTGCAAAAGGAGACCAGTGGGTAATCCGTTTCAAGATGCCGGAAAATGAGGAGGTACATATGACAGACCTTATCCGTGGAGAGGTGACTGTAAATACCTCGACACTGGACGACAAAGTGCTTTTCAAAAGTTCCGACCTTTTACCTACATATCATCTGGCAAATGTGACTGATGACTACCTGATGGAGATCACTCATGTGATCAGGGGAGAGGAGTGGCTGCCGTCGCTTCCTCTGCATGTTATGTTATACAAGGCTTTCGGGTGGACTGAGAGTATGCCTCAGTTCGCACACCTTCCTTTATTGCTTAAACCTACCGGTAATGGTAAGTTGAGCAAGAGAGACGGAGACAAGATGGGCTTCCCTGTTTTCCCGCTTCTCTGGAAATCACAGGAAGGAGAGACATCACGCGGTTACAGGGAGGATGGATACTTTCCTGAAGCTTTTGTCAACCTTCTTGCACTGCTTGGATGGAATCCGGGAACAGAACAGGAGCTCTTCTCAATGGAAGAACTTATCGGAATTTTCTCTTTCGAAAGGGTAAACAAGGCCGGCGCAAGGTTTGACCCGGAGAAGGCAAAGTGGTTCAACCATCAATATCTGGTTGAGAAGAGTGATGAGGAGCTTGCAAAGCTGTTCATAGACTTTATGAAAACAAAGGAGATAGATGTTACAACAGAAAAAGCACTCAAGATAGTCTCGTTCATGAAGGTACGTGTGAACTTCGTACATGAGATATGGGAGAAGGCTCAATTCTTATTTATAAGACCGGATTCATATGATGAGGCTTCAGTTAAGAAATTCTGGAAAGAGGAGTCACCGGCTATAATGAAGGAGGTAATTGCGCTCCTTCAGGGCGTTGAAACCTTCACTGCTGGAAATGTTGAGAAGAGTCTGGAATCATTCATAGCAGAGAAGGGCTATGGTATGGGTAAGGTTATGAATGCACTCAGGCTTGGTTTGCTGGGTATTTCGAATGGTCCCGGTGTGGCTGATGTCTGTGAGGTTATCGGGAAACAGGAGACCATTGCAAGAATCGATAATGCAATCTCAAAACTTTAATGACGTTTTCAATCCCGGATTTTGTAAATTAATATAAATATCATATTTTTGCACCCACAAAACCGGAAATGGCGCATTCTTCTAACGGTTAGGAAGCGGGATTCTCATTCCTGAAATAGCAGTTCGATTCTGCTATGC
Organism: Bacteroidales bacterium; assembly: GCA_028690215.1. Classification (GTDB taxonomy): domain Bacteria; phylum Bacteroidota; class Bacteroidia; order Bacteroidales; family UBA932; genus Bact-08. The sequence goes on from JAQVBQ010000042.1 coordinate 11,844, forward strand.
GCTACAAAAAGAGAGGCTACAATAATATGTAGCCTCTCTTTTTTTGCAGGTATTGACCATAGCCATTATTACGAGTTTACCTCCTTCAGGATATCTTCTATATCCGGGATACAACCTCCGCAAATAGTGCCGGCTCCTGTTGCCTCTCCAACCTCTTCAATACTCTTGAGACCCTTCTCCTTGATTGCCTGAACGATTTCGCTCTTCATAATGCCATTGCAATGGCAAATTTCTATGTCTTCCATAATAAATTGTTATTTTACCATAGAAACATAGCAATTTGAAAAAGGTTCACTTTAGTTATTGAGATGGAATCCCTGGCTGTTGAGTTCAGAAGATATGAATTGATTGTACTCAGTCGGTTTCAATGGATAATCCCAGCATCCCAGCCCATGGTACAAATCTCCGCCGAAACCTATCTTGAATTTATAAAGTCCATAAAGAGGGTGAGAGGGATCTGGTCCGGGCGAAACGCCAAACATATCGTATTCAGTGCAACCCATAGCTTTGGAAATTTTTATAGCTTCCCACTGGAGTGCATAGGTTGCCATCAGATTTCTGTGCTCAGATGAAGAGGCTCCGTAAAGATATGATCCCCTATGGCCTGTAATTATCAGAAACATTGCAGCGAGAGGAGTTTTATCATATGTGGCCGCAAGAAGGTATACACTGGCAGGAGACTCTGTGTCGTCGGCATTTGATGAGAGAACTGTTTCGAAATATTTTATGTCATTGATCAGGATTCTGTTCCTTCGTGCGGTCTCCTGGTAAAGTGAGTACCATATATCAAGATTTTCCAGACCTAGTTGTATCACATTCACCCCTTTTCTCTGAGCAAGACCGATATTGTAACGGGTTTTGGCCTTCATCCTGTTTAAAATCACCTCTGTATCAGGAGTAAGATCAAGATAGATTGTATTTGAGGGCAGAATATTGTAATATGCCTTTTTAAAGTTCCAGTTGATTGTGTTGAAATTGAATCTCATCTCCTGAGTATTCTTTGCCGGTTCACCAATCCAGACTCCGTCCGGGTCAAAGAAATCAGGCTCTTTTGCCCAATATGACTCCCAACAGAGGTCGTATCTGATCATTATGCAATCTTTGGGCAGAAAATCCCTTAAAGATTCTGAGAGCTCCTCCAGAAATATCCCCTGAAACTCCTCATCAGGTTCAAGTTCAGGTCCGTATGGAACATATGCAATGGAGTTGTTACTATCTAAGCGCCTGACAATTACTGATATGTCTGAAACAATGGAAGATTCACTCTCAATTGAATTATAAATCAGTGAATTCTTTGACTTAAAGTTAACTGCCAGGGTAGATGCCCCAAGCCGTTTTTTTACCACAGACCAGAATGCTGTCTGCTGTGCTATTGGTGTCGCATAAAGATTTTCTATCTCTTTTCTGTGAATATCGGTAAGCATCGGGCAAAGTTAGCCCTCAAATAAGAGATTTCCAAATAATTAGCTTAACGGCCAAGCTATCTGGGTGCTATCGTCTCTTTTAATGAGTCAAGATACTTCATATCTTCTCCGGAAATCGTGAAACTGATATCAAAATTCTGCTGAATTCTTTCCGGTGTTATAGATTTTGGTAGTGGCAGTACCCCCTTTTGAAGAACATAGCGTATGCAGATCTTTGGAACCGTAGTTCTGTATTTCTCTGCAATCTCCATGATATGACTGTTGCCGAGTATCTTTCCTGTAGCCAGAGGAGAGTATCCTTCAACAAGAATGTCGTTTTTCATACAAAAATCGGTAATCTCTTCCTGTGTATTGCCTATGTAGTATTTTATCTGGTTGGCCATAGGTTTTATCTGACCATTGTCTATTATAGCATTCAGATCCTTAACACTGAAGTTTGATACTCCGATAGCCCTGCATCGACCGCTTTTGTATATCTCCTCCATAGCTTTCCAAACAGATATATTCTCTTTTGTACAATCTTTTCCTATCTCTGTCCATGGCCAGGGAGCGTGTATCAGATATAGATCCAGGTATCCGGTATCAAGATTTTCCATTGTTTTGTTGAAATTTTCCCAGGCACCCTCATAGCTTTTTATCTCGGCAGGGAGCTTTGATGTGATGAATATATCATCTCTCTTTAAACCTGAGTCCTTGACGGCTCGTCCTACACTCTTTTCATTGTTGTATGCCTTTGCTGTATCAATGTGTCTGTATCCGCTCCTTAAAGCATTGGATACAGCATTGTAACAAATTTCACCATCGGGTACCTGCCATGTTCCAAAACCTATTGCAGGTATCATAACTCCGTTATGTAACTCGAAAAAACTATTGTTGTCCATATCTCTTTTTTTTCTTTAAACAAAAAGCAATATCCCAAAGTTTAATCAAAAGCCAATAAATTGAATAAGATGTTAAGGACCGGATTATTTTCCAATCACCTTTTCGTTATCCTTGTTGTTGGAATCTGCAATAAGATTGTTGCCTAGAACTATTCGTGTAATTTTATCGGTATATTTAGCAGATATCTGTATTTCATTACAATCTTTCCATAAAATTGCAGGCCTGAAAATGGTTGTGACTAATTTATCATTATCATACAATGAGATAATTACAGGTATAGGAAGAGTCCCTTTATTTTCAACGATAATGTTGATTCTGTCATTTTTAATCTTTGCACTTTTTATGGAGAGATCCGGGATGCCACCCTGACGGTAATACCATGCAAGCCAGAACCAGTCAAGATTTCTTCCTGATACATCGTTGAATGTATTGAAGTAGTCATAAGGTGTGGGGTGTTTGTACTTCCACCTTTCCATAAACTGAAGAAGGCATTTCCTGAAGGTTTCACTACCAAGCTCTATTTCCAGCATTCTTAAAGCCTGCTCTGTTTTTGCATAGTTCAAGTAGAAGTAGACCTTAGGGTCGAGATAGAAAGTAGGAGTAATTAATGCAGGTTCATCTTCCATTCCCGAGTATGCTGAATAGGATTTTGTGTTGTGAACTTTGATGTCAAGTGTGGGTTCAAGATCGGTTTGCATCTTTTCCGGAAAGTATACGGTAAGCCCCTCGTCTATCCATCCGTTCTTAGTCTCATTTGTGCCTACATAAAAAGGGAAGTAGGCATGTGCAATCTCATGTGAGTTGGCGTAGATAGTCATTCCAAAGTCGGTTTCTGCACCGACATTAGTAATCATAGGATACTCCATTCCAAAATCTCCGTTGTAAACTGTGATGTAAGGGAATGGATATGGCACTCCGGGAGATTCTAGTGACAATGATCGGACACTCTCTCTCGCAATTTCTGCAACTTTATTGAAATTTGGTGACTTTGCATTGTAGGCAACTCCCACAACGGTTCTACGCTTACTTTTCTTGTCTACCTCCACGCTACATACATCCCAGAGATAGTGGTCGCTTAGACCAAAAGCAAAATCGCTTACATTTTCAGCCTTGAATTTCCAGATATTTTTCCCGGTAGTGATTCCCCCTTTTTCCAGGTCCTTTTCTGTTATGACATTGGCAACGTTTTCAGATTGTATGGCTCTTTTGTATAATTCACAGTATTGAGGGTTGAGTACTTCTGCCATATTCTGAAGTTCCCCGGTTGCCCAGACCATAAAGCCATCCGGCACTGATATCTCCACGGAAAAGTCCGAGAAGTCATTGTAGAACTCAGCCATACCATTGTAAGAGCGTGTGTCCCATCCGTAAACATCGTCATATACCGCTATCTGCGGATACCATTGACCCACGAACAGGCTTGAGCTGTCTATTGTCCCCATTCTTATCAATGTGTGAACAGGAAAATCAAACTCCCATGCTATCTCTAATTCGGCTTTCTCTTTAGGAGCCAGCTTCTTCGCCAATTTGACAGTCATTATGGTCCCACTTCTATTGATAATGTTACTATTGGCTGGATCGACTCTTTCTCCGGCTATCTGTAGATCATTTATCCTTACCCCCTCATTTATGTCAGCTGGATTGACATTTACTATGGAATTTCTATTTGTACCCTTTTTAAATATATCCTGATATAGCCTTATAACAATTTTTGAAAGAGAGTCGGTACTATTGTTCTGATAGCTTATTCTCTCCTGTCCGCTTATAATTTTGTTCTTTACATCGACTTTAACCCTTATGTCATAGAGAGCCCTGTTCTGCCAGTACATCTTGCCCGGCTTGCCATCAGTCTGCCTTGTCAGTTTGTCATATGCTCCAGTTACAGCTTTTGGAATAACTATCCTCTCCTGGGCTATGCAATAAGAGTTAATGGCCGCAATAAGCAGTATAAGAGACAACAATTTGATTCTTTTCATATTAATTATTGTTAGGGAAATATTTCTATTCCCGGAAATTTAAAATGTTTTGTAAGGATACTCTACCTTAGTGAGGAAAAGCGGATGTGCAGGGACTGAACTGCCGGCGATATTCCGGTTCTTTAATTTTAATATCTCGCCAATCCATTCAGGTTCGTGTTTTCCCCTTCCTACCTCAAGCAGAGAACCAACTATAGCTCTGACCATATTTCGCAGGAATCTGTTTGAAGATACATTAAAACAGAATGTGTCAGATTCGTCAATTTTTCTGCCATGACATATAGGTGTCACACATTGAAAGGATGTGGGGGCAAGAGGGGTTATACCTAAAGGTGCACCTGCTTCCCAATATGCCTCAGTGACAGTGCAGATATTGGTTTTTGTAGGAGAATGTAGCTTTGCCATAGTTGTAAAATCCTTTTCTCCAAGTAGATAGTCTGCTGCCAGATTCATCTTTTCCAAATCCAGTTTGTAGGGAAAATAGTATGAATAATCTGACAGGAAAGGATCTTTGCGGGTGTGTATAAAGTAGCAGTAACTCCGGCTTATTGCATCGAAACGGGCATGAGCTGTCGGTGAAACCTGACAGATGTTGTGAATGGTAATGTCATTGGGCAGAATGGCATTTATTTTGTAAATCACTCTCTCGATATCCAGAAATGGTAATGGTTTGTCAGAGTCAAAATGTGCGACATAGTTTACAGCGTGGACTCCGGCATCTGTCCTTCCGGCTCCGGTTACTTCACATTTTTCTCCGAGCAGGACAGACAGGGCTCTTTCAACCTCTTCCTGCACTGAAATCTGGTCGTTTTGTATCTGCCAGCCACAGTAATGGGTACCTCTGAAGGATATTGATATAAAAAAACGCATTACTTAAAAAATGGACTAAATTTGTAAATTATCCTACAAAAATACAAAATCAAACAATATGGAAACCGTAAACATCAAAGAACTAAACGAAAAGATTCAAAGAGAGAGTGCTTTTACCGATATGATCACTCTTGAGATGAACAAAGTAATCGTTGGGCAGAAGCAGTTGGTGGAGA
>JAQVBQ010000126.1 GCA_028690215.1 Bacteroidales bacterium
GCCATCGTGTCTTTCCCGGTATTGCTCCTGCCAGTAGTGGGGAGGTCTCAGTAAGACCATATCCAATAGCGTAGGGAAATCCTGCATCAGCAAGGAATCTCTCTACCATTCCGTCAAGTTTTGAACCACCTATTCCGAAAAATCTCAGTTTACCGCCAAAGGTGTTGTAAAGCTTTTTACCGGAAATCTTGTGGAAAAGCCTCCTTATAAGTGGAAATGAATACAATACCTGCATAGGGAAGTTCTTCGTGAACATTGGCCTTATCTTGTTCTTGAATATTTTTTCAACAATAAGTGGTACAGTAAGCATTATTGTCGGTCTCACCTCTTTCAGTGCAGGAAGAAGCAGCGACGGGGTGGGAGCCCCCTCCAGGTAAACTACATGAGCTCCGTGAACAAACGGCTGGATCATTCCGATACTGCACTCGTATGTGTGGGAAAGAGGCAGAATTGAGAGAAGGATATCTTCTTTGATTATTCCGAAAAGCTTGTTGGTCATGTACTCCTGAGAAACTATATTGCTATGGCTTAACATTACACCTTTTGATGTCCCTGTTGTTCCTGATGTGTATATGATGGATGCAAGGTCTGATGGTTCCGGGGAAGACGTGATAACATAATCTGTTTTCTCCGGATTTTTAATAATCTCAAGTTCATCCATGGATATTATCAGATCCAGTTCATTGAAGATATGTTCCGGAATCTTATATTGTAGCTTCTTTGATACAATCAGAGCCTTGCAGCCGGAATGTTCAAGAATATTAACTATTTCAAAAGCTGTAAAATCTGGCAGAATAGGTACTGCAATCCTTGATGATGTCGTAATTGCGAAGTAGCTTACCGGCCAATTGGGCATATTGTTGCCCAATATTGATATCTTGGAGCCTTTTTCCAACCCAGACTTGTTGAAAAGGTCAATAAGTTTCTCAGCTCTATCACCAACCTCCTTATAAGTAATGCTGTCTTTTCCAACGACAGAATAAGCCGGTCGGTCCTGAAAATCAATGATACTCTTTGAAAAGAGATCTTCTAAAGTCAATTCCGATATCTCGCCTAACATAAGAAATTTGATCTATAATCAAAGATAGCAATTATTATTTGTTATTTTTGCACAGATAAATCAATTTTGGGTTGATATGTTTTTTAAACAGAAACGTCAGAAAAAGGCTATAAGCAGGATTTCTGTACAGAGAAAGGTGAAGTTTGTCTCTCTTGATAATATAGAGAGGGTAACTTTCATTTTTGATGTTACAGAAGAGGACAATCTGGAAGCAGTCAAATATCTGATTTCTTATGCGGTAGAAAAAAATATTGAATACCAAGGGATTGCAATTAATCTTGGCAAGGATGCCTCTTCTGAGGCTGTTCTTGGACATGGTATTAAATTGATTACCAAGAAGAACATGTCTAGTATAGGGATACCTGATCAGGAACTGATCTCAAGATTTCTTAATGATCCCAGTGATCTTTTCATTGATTTTTCAAAGAATTACAGTGTTACAGGAGAATACCTCTCTCTCTCTTCAGTATCATCCTTTAAGGTTGGCAGGCATACACCTGAACCAAATCCTTATGACCTTGTTATTACAAACAGCAACGAAAAGGATTATGCCATGGATTTTGTGAAAAGGACCTTCTTTTATCTAAAGACAATCAGATCATTATAATGTCAGCAGACAACTTTTTAAACTTCAATGAGGAGGAGGATTATTCGGACAAAGTAGAGTTATGTCGTCAAGCATATAAAAATGGCGATCTCACTGAACTTAATTTTTCCGAAGAGGAATTTGATTACCTGTTAGGCTTTTTCGCTGACGAGTTTAATGATGACCTTGTACTCATGCTCTCTCAGATTGCATATCAGAGACATCCATACTCTTCAGATTTGACTGTCAGATACTCTGATGCATTGATAGTTAACAGAGAACCGGAAAAAGCTGTTGCAATACTGGAAAAACAACTTGGTTTTGATTCAAGTAACAGCGATGTCTATTTCTTACTCGGAAGAGGCCAGCTTAAAATGGGGAATAATGAACTGGCGAGGGATTACATCAGCCATGCAATGACCCTCTCTCCAGAGGAGCAGGAGGAGATGCTATATACTGCTGCACTTGATTATATTGACGCGGGAAGTTATGAATATGCACTCGAATATCTCGAGAAAATAAACAAAGACAATCCTGAAAATATTGCTATTTTTAATGATATGGCATTTTGTCTGGAGAGGACAAAAAGATATGACGAGAGCATAGTATTTTATGAAAAATATCTAGACAAAGAGCCTTTTAATGATAATGTGTGGTTCAATGTCGGAACTATATATGCTACACTTGAAAAATATGAAAAGGCAATAGAGGCGTTTAACTACTCTCTTGCTTTGAACCCTGCCAACTCTTCTGTAATGTACAACAAGGCAATTGTACATATAAATACGGAACAATACGATAAGGCTGTAGATACATTGAAGGAGTTTATCGAACTGGAACCCTACGACTCTTTTGCTATAACAGCGTTGGCCGATTCATGCCTGAAAATAGGTTTGCCCGAAGAGTCTGAGAAATATGCAAAAATGGCGTTGGAACTAGATTCTGAAAGTCTCGATGCCAATACTTACATGGCCTATATATACATGCTGAAGGAAGATTACAATGAGGCACTCGTTTTCCTGAGAAAGGTCATGTCAGATGTCACTATTAATTTCAACATCATTGCAGAATATCTTCTTAAATCATACCAAGCAACAAATTTGCCGGAATTCCTTGTCTATTATATTGTCTCTATGTATTATACAAATGATGATGAAGGTTTGACTTCAGGCTATGAGGAGCTGATTAAACATGATGTTCAGTGGCAGGATATGCTGCAAAACCTTATTCCCGACATAAATGTAAATAAACAATAAACTATGGAGTCTGTACATTTTATAGAATGGTGCCTTGAAAATCTTAACTATTGGACGATTACGCTTCTGATGGCGATAGAGAGCTCATTTATCCCATTTCCTTCGGAAGTAGTCATTCCACCGGCAGCCTACAAAGCAGCGGCTGGTGAATTAAATGTCTTTTTAGTTGTCTTTTTTGGAACTGTCGGTGCATTGATAGGAGCTTTTGTAAACTATTATCTGGCATATTATCTGGGAAGACCTGTTATCTACAGACTCGTCAATACACGTTTCGGTCGTTTGTGCCTGCTTGATGAGCAAAAGATTCACAATGCAGAGGAGTACTTCATAAAGAATGGTGCAGTCTCCACTTTTGTAGGGAGGCTTATTCCCGCTGTAAGACAACTAATTTCAATACCGGCTGGTCTTGCCAAGATGGGTTTGAAGAAATTTGTCCTCTATACAACTCTTGGTGCTCTGTTATGGAATACTATCCTTGCAATTGTCGGCTACTCACTGGAAAGTGTTGTTTCTAAAGATCAGCTGATGAGTAAAGTCCATGAATACAGCAGCGAGATATCTAATGGAATGATAGTTCTAGGCGTTCTGGTTTTCCTTTATTTGCTATATAAAGCAATAGGAAAACCAAAAAATGCTAACGAATCTAAGTAATTTCAAAATATTTGTTATCTTTGCACTCCC
>JAQVBQ010000127.1:0-1175 GCA_028690215.1 Bacteroidales bacterium
CTGTCCGGGTTTTACAAATGCACGGTCACTCGGAGATAATTTTGCTTCTACAACAAGTTCATCTACATCTGAAACTACTTCGGCAACTGCGCCTCCGGGCATTACTACCGCACCAACAGTGTTTACAAAAAGACGTTTGACAGTTCCGCTTACAGGTGATCGAACTTCCGAGTGTGACACCCTGTCAGCCAAAGCTTTGTTTCCTTCGGTCAAACTTTCAAGTTCTGCTAGAGTAGCTGACAATTCGTTTCTCCATGCGTTTCTGTATCTTAACCCTATTTCATTTACCTGACCTTCTGCTTCAAGTATGGAAGATCTGGCTCTTGAAACTTGGGCTCTTGCCTGATCCTTGTCCCCTTGTGCTCTTGCAGACTCTTTTTCGAGTCGGGTCACCTCAAGCGGAGAAACTGCGCCTGAATCAAGCAATGATTTTGTGGCTTTTAACTCATCCTGTGCCAGGTCGTATGCTGTTGACAGCTGTGCCAGTCTGGATGTCGCCTCTATAAGTTCCTGTCTTCTCTGTGCGGCTCTGTCTTTTGCTATTGAAACACTGGATCTTAATTCATCTAAACTTGTCTGATAGAGTCGTCTTTCATGTTCAACTATATTCGGAACTGCTTTCGCCACATCACTTGACGGCTGATAGTCAAGTTCTCTTGTAAGAGCTTCAAGCCGTGCGGCTTTTGCCATCAGCGCCATTATCTGGGCGTTTCTTTCTCCCAGGAAGGAACTGAACCTTGTAGGGTCGATTTTTATTATCACAGTGTCTTTTTCTACAAAATCAGACTCACGAACAAATATCTCTTCTATCATTCCTCCGTCAACGGACTGTATGACCTGGGTCCCGGAGGAAGGTATGACCTTACCTATGCCATTAACTACTTCATCAAGAGGTGAAAAAGCAGCCCAAAGAAAAAGCAGAAAAAAAGCAGAAAAAAGGCTGTAAATTATGATCCTTGTGTTGATCGGTCTTTGTTCATCTATTGCCCACCTTGCATCTGTGTTCCAGTCGTTTGTATCATCATGGCCTTTGGAAAAAAGTTTATTCAATATCCCGCAGGTGATCTTATTTCCAATATTCTCTGCTGCGGATATAAGTCGTCCTGTTTTTTCAAATTCGTTTTTGCCCATTGGATCAAGCATCAGGCTGTCCTCCTGATCTGTCCCTGCTGTAG
>JAQVBQ010000127.1:1275-3546 GCA_028690215.1 Bacteroidales bacterium
CTCTGTCGGTAACCAGATCGTTGCCGAAAACGAGATTATCCTTTAAATTGCCGTAAAAAAGCATCACATCCTGAGGGACAACTCCAATGTTTCTTCTCAATTCAGAGGGATCGATCTGTCTGATATCGATACCGTCGATCAGTATATTTCCTTCCTGGGGCTTGTATAAACCCAAAACAAGTTTGCTGATGGTCGTTTTGCCTGACCCGATCGGGCCTATCAGGGCCACTTTTTCTCCTGCGCTGATGGAGAAAGAAACGTTTGAAAGCGCGGGTCTGTCCTGACCCGGATAAGAAAATGTAACATTCTGAAATTGAACAGATCCCTCAATCTTTGGACGGCTAATAAATATCGTATCTGCAGAACGTTCAGTTTCTTTCTGCATGACATCGTCCAGGGCCTTTAAAGATCTGGATGCTGAGTGATACTGCATCAGCAGGGCAGCGACCCTTCCGACCGGTGATATTGCCCTGGATGAAAGCATGTATGTGGCTATCAGGCTTCCCATGCTGATGGTGTTATTCATTATCAGATATACTCCAACGATCATGGTCGCAATAGATGCGGTAATTTGTACCCACTGTATGGAATTAACTACAGATGAAGAAAGAAGCCTGAGGCGGATATTTGTATTTTCTAAGAAGTCAACAGTTTTCTCCCATCTGGTTTGGATCTGCCCTTCTGCACCCAAAGATTTGACTGTTTCCATCGCGACAAGGCTTTCGATAAGAGTTGCATTTTTTAATGAATTTGCCCTGTTTGTGGTTTCTGACAGTTCGCGCATTTGTCCTTGCACTAGAACGGCATGGAGCAGTATAAATAACGATGCTATCAATAAAGGAATAACGAGTTGCCACGAAATTAAAGTAATGACGATAAAAAATAATAATGAAAACGGAAGGTCAACATAGGCCAGAACTGTCGCAGACGATATAAAACTGCGAACGCTTTCAAATCCCTGGATACTGTTGGCAAAAGAACCCACTGATGGGGACCGTTCTTCATTGCGCATACCGAGGACCTGTTCCATCATCTCACCCGAAAGTTTGATGTTTGTTTTTACAGCTGCGAGATCTACAAGATATCCTCTGGCCATGTGTATCGCGAAATCTGCGGTGATCATTATAAAAACACCGATCGCCATTACCCAGAGGGATTCAACAGCCTTGTTGGGCACAACTCTGTTGTAAACGTTCATAACAAAAAGAGGCATTGCAAAAGCTACCATGTTGCTTAAAACAGAAGCGATCAATATGTCGCGGTAAAGGTAGCGATGTTCAGAGATAACGCTCCAAAACCAGTGTTCTTTTTGTAGCTTTCTTGTGTATACAGCTCTATCGTCGAACTTAAAAACGGGCCGAACATATATTGCATATCCGGTGTAGTTTTTATTTAGTTCTTCCGTTTCTATCTCGATCTCTTCAGGTCCGAGCTCCGGGAAGACCACACGAGCGCTGTCTGTGCTTTTATTAAAAGAGAAAAGAACACAGGCTTTGTTGTCGGACAGAACAAGTATTACGGGGAACAGGATCGAATTGAGCTTATTTAAGGGAGAACTTACGATATGGCTTAATAGCCCGGCTCTCTCTGCTGCCCGGCCGAATATAGAAGGCGTAAGAACGCCGCCTTCTATTGGCAGACCGGCCAACAGGGAATCCATTGACATCTGGATACCATGGTGATTCAGCATTCTAAGCAGTGAAGCAGCGAGAGGCCCGCCTCTTCCAAAATCTACATGCAACGATCCGGCACCGCTTTCTTCAGAAGGCGATTGTTTCGCATTTTGAGATCCGGCCTCAACATTGACCTTTATCAAGGTTTATTTGAGACCTCCGGAAGAACAGCGTCTCTGTTGATCTCAAGACTTATCTGCTGCGGGGTTGGCAAGCCTCCGTCAAAAATATTGAAATACTGCAGCAGGTTTCCTCCTGCGGCAAGATAGCTCGCTTTAGCGATGACAAGGTTAAATTCCGCGTTTGCATACGCTCTGTCGGCCTGGAAATATTCATTTTCTGCATCAAGCAGATCCAGAAGGCTTCTTCTGCCTGCCTCAAACTGTTTTCCGTAAACGAGTCTTGTGTTGTCAGCAGACCTTCTATGCTGGTCAAGATCATGAAGCTGTCTTTGTAAGGTCACGATATCATTGTAAGATACAAGGGCGATCTGCCTGATATCACGTTCAGCCTTGTTCTTGTTTTCCTGTGACTCTTTGTAAAGCTCGATCTGCCTTTCGATGTCTGCTTTGTCTGAGCCTCCGTTAAATAGGTTGTA
>JAQVBQ010000043.1 GCA_028690215.1 Bacteroidales bacterium
GCCTATAGCTGAGTCAGAATTACTATTCATGCAATCTCTTCCAGATTGCCCAATTCCACATTTCCAACATTTTCAAGAAAGTAGAATTTTTCTCAAGTTCCAAAGAAATCTTGTTTGTAAAACTATCGTCCTCCTCCATCACCCTCTCTCCCTTAAAGCATTTCTGCTCTTTTCTGCAGACCAGACAGGATTACCGGTATTATCTGTTATTGTTCCGTCAATGATTGCGGAGATATCTTTCCAACGCCACCGGCGCTCCGCACCGACCATTACTGGATGGAGATAATTATATTTTGCATCCCATCTCCAAAGAGTGGTTTCACTAATTCCCAAAATATCCATCACCTCTTTTTTGGTAAAAAGAGTGTCAGGCATAATCGTTTTGTTTGTGTTGAGTTCGTTTAAAGAGGCAAAGTCTTTTGCAAAAACGTGAGCTGCTTCAATCAGGTCAGTTAATTTTACCTGTATAACTACATCAGGAAACTCCGCTGCAAGCGTATAAACGTCAATTCCCATAATTGAAAAATTAGGAATTGCACCCCTCCCAACTCACCTCCAAGCAGTGGCATCGTTCAGTGTATGGGGCCAGAATGATAACTTGGATTTTATCACCCAACCCGTCACAAATGTCTGTAAAAATGAATTGAAAAAAGAATCTATCGTGTTTACGTAAAACACATTATAACAGGTAACAAAAGAACCCCCACATAATCAACAAATTATAAAATAATTCTTATTGCTGAGGTAACAATCAGGTAACATTTAATGAAATCGATTATGAAATAATCATAATAGGGCCATCACCCTCTTTCCCCTTTTTATTGCTAGTTCTTTTATCTGTTTTTCTAAAGCTGTCTGGTCTCCGACTTTGTTATTGTAGTTGTTAATTAACTCTGAATAATCTTCGTCCGACTCAAAGATGTAAGAATATATTGTAGAGATATTGCTTATATCAAAAATGGTTGGTTTTTGGATATAGTTGTTCTTAATAACGACTATTTTAGTCCCTCCACTGTTACTGATAGAGGCTTCAATGATTTCAATATCCGATCTTTTAGCCATGATTATAAATTAAGTTGAAGTTTAAGAACTTTGTCAGTGTATTATCTATAAATAACAAAAAAGCAGCTTTAGCCACTCTATGCCAATTATTTATTTAACACATATTGTTATTAAATTATTAAGATGGAGTTCCGGCTGCACAAAATCCATGGCATGTGGAAAATCATCCTCCTCATTTTTGAGGCTTAAACAGAATTGAATAACAGAGGAGAAAAGATGAAAAATGAAGCATTATTTACTGCCCCAACTTACTTTTCTTTTATTGCGGACTATTTTTCGGACGTCTTATAAAAAACAAAAAAACCAAATTATTGCTTTTCAATAATTTGGTTAAATCGCTTGTGCCCAGAACAAGACTCGAACTTGCACACCGTAACCGGCACTACCCCCTCAAAGTAGCGTGTCTACCAATTTCACCATCTGGGCTTCGGGTTTGAGGCTGCAAATATAGCACCTTTTTTTAATTTTAAAAATTTTATAAATAATTTGTAACTTAGCGTCAAATAATAAATAGCACCATGAACGAAAATTTCAAACGACAGATATCAAAGACTGATGATCTTGTGGAGATAAGCGAAATATTATCAGAGAGCACTGCGTTGTTGGAGAGTATATCAAAATACAAGAAAAACCCATATGACCCTCAATTCTCAAAGGATGGCCATATGATTCCCATAAATTTTGACAAAAAAGGCGATACTATATACCTTCTGGGAGAGTATCTTGAAAAAGATGAAGATAACAGCTCCATCATTGAGATTCTTTATGACGCAATAGAGAACAAACTACTGACAAGCGCCCACCCTCTTATGAAGAAGGGTCTTTTCTGCGCGCTGGTTGAAGCTTGTGCAATAAAGAGACTTGGATTTGATATAACATCTGATTCGGAAATACCGGAAAAAGATTTTCTGTTTGACGATACAAACTCCGCCATATTGGTCAGCGTTACAGGGGAACAGGAGGGCAAGTTCGTTGATTATATGTTTAATAACGGAGTCCGTCTGACTCTTTTGGGTCATGTAACTAAGGGTGAGTTAAGACTCGATGACCTGTCGTTCGGATTTATCAGCACCTATTTAGAATAATGGAAAAAGGACTGAGTAAGGAACACTCGGCGATTTCAGCCATGTTTAACTCAATTGCCGGCAAGTATGATCTGCTCAATCACTTGCTATCCTTGGGTATTGACAAAGGGTGGAGAAAAAAACTGGTAAAGAGCCTCAAAAGCTCTTCAACTAAGGTCATACTCGATCTTGCCTGTGGAACAGGAGATCTTACAATTGCACTTTATAAGGAAGGTTTTTTAGTAACAGGAGCTGATCTCTCTGTCAATATGCTAGAAATAGCACGTCAGAAAAGTGAAAAGCTTGAAAAAACCAAGCAGCCCATTCCTGACTATGTTGAGTGCTCTGCGGAAAATCTGCCGTTTGGAGACTCTTCTTTTGATGCTGTTACAATTTCGTTCGGCATTCGTAATTTTCAAAACAGGGATATCGCACTTCAGGAGATATTCAGGGTTCTGAAGCCAAATGGCAGGTTAGCCATCCTGGAGTTTGCAACACCAAAGAATTTGGTATGGAGAACACTTTTCAACACCTATTTTTCTGTTATACTGCCGGTTATAGGAAGAATTATTTCCAAAGACACCAGGGCATACAGATATCTTCCAGAATCTGTGAAAGAGTTTCCCCAATACGAGACATTTTGCAAAGAGATAGAGAGACAAGGATTTAAAAACATTAACTTCAAGCCACTCACCGGGGGCGTTGCAGTTTTATATTTTGCGGAAAAATTGGGGTAACTGAAATCATATCGCTTATACTCTACACTGTATATTATCTTCTGGCAATCATCGCTTCTGCCAGAATAATGTACAAGCGGCTTGATCCTGTCAAGTCTCTTTCTTGGATTGTAGTTATACTTTTCCTTCCATATATCGGGCTTATTCTTTACCTGTTTTTCGGACAGAACTTCCGAAAGGCAAAGATATACAGTAGAAAGGGGGTAAGGGACGAACGTTATAGACGCTTCATGAGCAATAAGCAGAGAAGGCAATTTAAGAACAATCCTGAAACAGTTCCGGCTGAGCTTCATCAGTTCAGAAAGCTTATTAATCTCAATCTCAAGGGTAATAAGAGCACGGTTGGTCAAAACAGCAGTGTGGAATTGTTCTTTTCCGGCAAGGAGGCCCTGGATTCCATGTATGACAGCATACTCGATGCCAGACAGCACATCCACCTTCAGTCATACATTATTGTTGATGATATTGTAGGCAACAACTTCAAATCACTGCTCATATCGAAAGCAAGAGAGGGAGTCGAAGTCAGGATTATTTATGATGATGTGGGATGTTGGCAGATGGACGAGGAGTTCATTGATGATATGATAAAAGAGGGCATAGAGATACTTGTATTCGCCCCTGTTAAGTTCCTCACCCTGGCATCAAAAGTGAATTACAGGAATCACAGGAAGATTCTTGTAGTTGACGGTACTGTTGGGTTTCTGGGCGGTGTCAATATTGCTGACAGATACTATAACGGAGGCAATTTTGAGGAGTGGCGGGATACTCACATGAAGATCATAGGAGAATCAGTATCTGCCCTGCAATCTAGTTTTCTTCTCGACAGATACTTTATTATCAACAAGCAGATGAAGAGGAAGAAAAAGTACTTTCCTGCAATTCATCCGCCGACATACAACAGCTCTGAAATCATAGCGGCTCCGGTCTACTCACAGATAATTACATCCGGGCCTGACAGTGACTGGGCAAGCATTATGCAATGTTACTTCCAGGCAATTACAAATGCAAAAAAGAAAATATTCATCATAACTCCATATTTCACGCCGAATATATCCCTCCTTGATGCCCTCAAGATAGCAGCTCTGGCAGGCCTTGATGTCTCGATAATGATACCGGAGAGAAGCGACACAGTACTCGGGCATTGGAGTACAATGTCCTATGCGTCGGAATTGCTTGAGGCCGGAGTTAAAGTTTATCTCTTCAGCAAAGGGTTTAACCACTCAAAGGTTATATCCATAGACGGAGAGTTCTGTATCATCGGATCGGCAAACTTTGACAACCGTTCTCTGGAGCACAACTTTGAAATCACAAGTATTATTTACAACCGCCAAATAACAGAACAAATTGATATTCAGTTCTTAAAAGACACAGAAAGATGTAAGTCCCTGGCAAGTTCAAAATGGGCGAGACGAAGTGTCAAGAACCAGGTAAAAGAGGCATTTGCCAGACTTCTGAGCCCACTTTTATAAAGTTACAACTAATAAGAATAGATTTTCCCAGAAAAATTTTGGGGTAAATCTCTTTTCAAGTGTATTTATTGAAAAGAAAATCGCGAAGACAACTTTATTTTGTCTCTGTTGTTATCTCCTTACATAAGAATAATTAGTAGTTTTGGTAAAAAAAAAGAGTACTGACTTAAGAATTTTATCAATTATATATATATTTGAAACAAATAAACAACAATATGTTCAAAAAGAGTATCAAATTAACAATTTTCCTTCTATTGCTAGCCGGTAGTTTAACGGCCCAAATGAAAAATCCCGTAAAATGGAAGATCGACATTAAAGAGAGTGGTAATAACGCTTATGAACTTATTTTCAATGCAACCATTGGAGAGGGATGGCATCTTTATGACCTTGGACCATATACAGATGGGCCTAATCCTACTCAGTTCTATTTCGATGAAAGCACCAATTATAAAAAGGCCGGTGGTGTAAAGATGCTCATTCAGCCGAAGATTGAGTTTGACGAGATGTTCCAGATGAAAATCGGATACTTTTTGAACAAGGCACAATTCTCACAGAAAATCCAGGTTATCTCTAAGGATTCTGTAACTGTTAAAGGTTATGTTGAGTGGATGGTTTGTGACAACGGTTCCTGCCTGCCGCCAACAGAATATGAATTTGCAATAAAGCTTCCCGGTGCTAAAGGCACGGCTCCTGTTGCCGCAGCTCAAAAGCCAACTGCCGGAAATGCTGTTAAAAACAGTGTAACTACTACAGAACCAGCCGCAGCACCTGCAACTGCCGTAACTGAAACAGTTCCGGACGCAACCATTGTAAAAGACACAATAGCTGCTGCTCCTACCGGTGATGTTGTAGCATCAGTTGACGGAAAAGAGGAGAGTAAATCTCTTTGGGCTGTAATCCTTGAGGCAATTGCCTGGGGATTTGTTGCCCTGCTGACCCCTTGTGTCTTCCCAATGGTTCCTATGACTGTATCATTTTTCCTCAAGAACAGCCAGTCAAACAACGGGTCGAATTCAAAGGCAAAAGGCAAATTGATGGCATCATTATACGGTTTTTTCATTGTTGCTCTTTATACCGTTCCTATTGCTGTCATAATTTTTGTAACATACTTTGCCGGTGGTGAGGCTGTAACGGCGGATATCTTTAACTGGCTGGCTACACACTGGCTGCCAAACATAATTTTCTTCCTTGTATTTATGGTATTTGCAGCATCATTCTTCGGTGCCTTTGAGATTACTATGCCAAGCTGGATGGTCAATAAATCTGACTCAAAATCCGACAAAGGTGGCTTTATAGGTGTATTCTTTATGGCCCTTACATTGGTGCTTGTCTCTTTTTCATGTACCGGTCCTATTGTAGGTACAATTTTGATAAAATCAACTCAAGGTGAGATCTGGGAGCCAATCATTACAATGCTTGCCTTCTCGACCGCATTTGCCTTGCCTTTCACAATATTTGCATTTGCACCTTCATTGCTGAAAGAACTTCCTAAATCAGGAGGATGGCTCAACTCAGTAAAGGTGGTCCTTGGATTCCTTGAGGTTGCACTTGGTCTGAAATTCCTCAGCGTTGCTGACCAGACTTACCACTGGGGCATACTCGACAGAGAGGTTTACCTGGCAATCTGGATAGTGGTATTCTTCCTTTTGGGTCTATACCTCTTAGGAAAGATAAGGTTTGCATATGACTCTCCAAAAGAGCATCTGGGAGTAGGTCGTCTGGCTTTGTCCATAGTTGTATTCAGCTTTGTAGTATATATGATACCTGGTATGTGGGGCGCCCCTCTCAAGGCTCTCTCAGGTTATATGCCGCCTCTGAACTCACAGGATTTCAATCTCTATCAGGAGAAGTCAGCAGGAGGTATGAATGCGGAGACCACAGCTAATGATGGCACTACATTTAATGCCAAGTACAGCGATTTCCTTCACCTTCCTCACGGTCTTCAGGGTTTCTTCGAGTACAATGAGGCACTGGCATACGCCAAGAGCGTCGGAAAGCCGCTATTCGTAGACTTTACAGGGCACGGATGTGTTAATTGCCGTGAAATGGAGGCAAGGGTATGGTCAGATCCAAGGGTGTTGAAGTTATTCAAGGAGAAGTTTGTAATGCTTGCTCTATATGCCGATGACAAGAAAGAGGCAGACGAGAAGGACTGGGTTACCAATGAGAGTGGCCGCGTTTTGAAGAGCATAGGCAAGATCAATTCTCATCTTGCCATGACTAAGTTCAATGTAAATGCACAGCCTTATTATGCAATTCTGAATCCATTCACTGAGCAGCACATCACTCAGCCTAGAGGTTATGATCTCGATATTGAGAGTTTTATAAAATTCCTCGAGTCAGGATCAGAAATTAAATAAATTTTCGTTTCTTTTATTGATCAAAAGGGGTGTCCGAAACATTTTGGGCGCCTCTTTTGTGTTTATGTACTCGCCCGTTAAAAGTTAATCCGATGCCAATCTGAGCGGCAGCCACGTCTGTTTTTTAGCTATTTTCCGAAGTGTTTTTCGGAAAAAGGCCGAGGACCGTTCAACGACCGAAGGGAGGCGTTCCGCAGGCCCCGAAAAACACGAGGAAAATGGCGTTAAGAAAAGCAGCAGTGTCTGCCACTTAGATTGGCATTTTTATAATAAAAGCCATTGGTTACAGCATAGATGGTGTATAAAACAAAAACAGCCCGAAATGAGCTGTTTTGCAATTTTGATCAATTAAGTGACCCCGACAGGATTCAAACCTGTAACCGTCTGATCCGTAGTCAGATACTCTATTCAGTTGAGCTACGGGGCCGGAATGAAAGCTTAATTAAGCTTCCAGATCTTTTACAACGTTGTACTTTCTCTCTTTGATACGAGCCTTCTTACCGGTGAGTTCACGAATGTAGAAGATTCTCGCTCTGCGTACTTTACCACGTTTGTTGAGTTCAATTGATTCAATGAAAGGTGATGAAATAGGGAATATTCTTTCAACTCCTACACCGTTAGACATCTTCCTGACTGTGAAAGTCTCGGTTGAGCCTGTGCCTTTTCTCTGAATAACAACTCCGCGATACTTCTGTAGACGCTCTTTGTTTTCCTCTTTGATCTTGTAAGTAACAGTGATTGTGTCACCTGCCTTGAAAGGAGGAAACTGTTTTGCTTCAGTAGCAAATGCCTGTTCTGCAATTTTAATTAAATCCATTTCTTCAATGTGTTGTTATCGCAACATTACTGACTCCTGTGTTCTCGTAAGCGGTTGCTTGTAAAATTTGGATTGCAAATGTATGAATTAATTCTAATTTCACAAAATTAATTGCGTTTTCCTGCTTTATACATTGCTCCACCAATACAATCATACTTTGCACCGGTGACAGATGAGAGGCAATTCGGGACGTCGGATACAAATAATGCGCCTAAAAAGGCAAAGATAAGTGCCTCTTTAAAATTGACTGTCATTGCATCCGGAACGATGATCTCGCACTGAGGGGCTCTGAAACGCATTCTCTCGACAAGGTATTTGTTAAATGCACCGCCGCCGGTCAGTAAAACCTTTCCACCCTTGACGTGCCCTGTAATCTGGCATGCCACGTGCTCACAGAAAGTTGCGAGTGTGTCCTTCAATGGTAATTTGAATGAATCTATCTCCGGTATTACAACCTCTTCAACCCACTCCCTACCGAGAGATTTTGGCCCTTGCTGAGTGTAAAAAGGCAAATTATTGAGTTTTTCCAACAATTCATTGCAAATACTCCCCGTTCTGGCAATCTCTCCGTCTTTGTCATATTCAAGACCTATTGTCCTTGTATAGTAATTAAGAACGTAATTGACAGGTGAAATATCATAAGCTATTCTCTCCACCCCTTCATCAAAGGAGATATTAGAAAAACCTCCGAGATTCAGACAATAACTGTATTCAGAAAAAAGATTTCTGTCCCCTACCGGCACTAACGGTGCACCTTGCCCATATAGGGCAACATCTGTTGTCCTAAAGTCACAGATGGTATCGACGCCTGTCTCTGCTGCAATTCCCGCTCCTGAACCAATCTGAGCTGTAAATCGCTTTGATGGTTGATGGAAAATTGTATGGCCATGAGATGCAATATAATCCGGAACAATACCGTTTTTGTCCATAAACTCCTTTACCATAGAACCCAAAAGGATGCCGTAGTCAGAATTGAACAAGGCATAATCTAATGCAGACATATTCTGTGCTGTCGCAAGTTTTTCCTTTATATCCTGAGAATACTCCCTCGATTCAGCTTTCAGAATCTTGTAGTCCCATTTACCGTTATTGTGTCCGAACTCTGCAAAACATATATCCAGTCCATCTAGTGAAGTTCCGGACATTAGGCCAATTATCTTTATCATCTGAGATTTATTTAAGAGAACATCTTCTTCATTCTGTCGAAGAAGTTCTTATCATCTTTATTAGGGGCTGGTTTAAAATTATCTGACGACCTCATCTTCTCCAGAGCCTCCTTCTCTTGCCTGTCAACCTTCTTTGGTGTCCATACCTGAATATATACAAGAAGGTCACCACTGCCATATCCGTTGACATCCGGCAAACCTTTTGACCTTAGTCTCAATATCTTGCCCGACTGAGTGCCGGCTTCAATTTTTATTCTTAGCTTTCCGTCAACAGCCGGGATCTCCGCATCGCAACCCAATATTGCATCGGGAACAGATATGAAGAGTGAATAGATCAGATCGTTTCCGTCTCTCTGAAGTTCAGGATGCTCCTCCTCCTCAATAACCACCAGCAAATCTCCGTTTATGCCACCCTGTTTTGCTGCATTTCCCTTTCCCTGAACAGTCAGCTGCATACCTTGTGCAACTCCTGCCGGAATCTTGAAGGATATCTCCTCCATCTCCTTGACAAGGCCATCTCCGCCACACTTGGCACACGGTTTGACAACCCTTTTCCCCTCACCGTGACATGTAGGACAGACAGAGGCTGTCTGCATAGTTCCCAAAATTGTCTGTGTCACCCTGGTGACTTGTCCAGTTCCCTTACATGTCTCACAAGTATGTATATCAGCCTCAGATACTGCTCCCCTTCCGTTACATGAAGGACAGGCTACTTGTTTGTTGATTTTTACCTTTTTTTCAGTTCCGTGGGCAATCTCTTTAAGATCAAGCTTTACCCTTATTCTTATGTCAGACCCTCTGTTGACGCGTCTCCCACCTCTGCTTCCACCACCAAAGCCCCCGAAACCTCCGAATCCGCCACCGAAATGGCCTCCGAATATATCTCCGAACTGGCTGAATATATCTTCCATAGAGAAACCTGCACCACTGAACCCACCTCCACTGGCTGCACCACTCATACCAGCATGGCCAAACTGATCATAACGTGATTTCTTGTCAGGGTTGCTCAGTACATCATAGGCCTCTGCTGCCTCCTTGAATTTATCTTCAGCCTCCTTGTTCCCGGGATTTTTGTCAGGATGATATTTGAGTGCCAGTTTCCTGTATGCTTTTTTTATCTCATCTGCCGATGCCCCTTTTGTAACACCCAGCACTTCATAATAATCTCTCTTTGCCATCTTTAGTATCTTAAATGCCAACTACCACCTTGGCAAACCTTATTACTTTCCCGTTTAATGTATAACCATGCTGTGCGACATCAACAATCTTGTTCCTGTGTTTTTTGTCAGGTGCAGGGAATTGAGCAACAGCCTCATGAAAATCTGTATCAAGTTCCTTTCCTTTAACATCCATCTTTTTCAGCCCCTTTGTCTCAAGGTATGAATAGAGTTTGTTGTAGATCAACTCAGTTCCCTCAATGGCTGCTTTGTGGTCTCCTTCGGCACTTTTAAGTACATCAATTGCTCTTTCACAATCATCCAGAACCGGCAACAATCCTTTTATAGTTTCTTCAGCTGCTGTCAGCACAAGATCAAGTCTCTCCTTGGCCGTTCTGCGGCGGTAATTGTCAAATTCAGCTGCAAGTCTAAGATATTTGTCATTCAGCAAGGCAATTTTCTCTTCCTGATTTTCCTTTGAATCAGTTGTCTGTTCATCCTTGTTTTCTCCGGTTTCAGTAGTTTGCGGCTCATTTACAATTTGTTCTTGTTCTGTACCTGCTGCGGTACTCTCTTGAGCCACGGACTCATCATGACATCTCTCTTGTTTCTGATCTTTCATTATATATTTTTTCAATTAATTCGAATTGCGACGCAAAGATAGTCACAAATAATCTGCCAAAAAGGGATATAAGACAAAATGACACGAATGTGAAAAGTTTGACTGATAGTTGTCACCAACCATGCTTGCTTATCATCTGAAGCATACTCTTATTGAGAATTTCAACCTCTTTTCCTGAGATTTTAATCAGCCCCTCCCTGCCAAAGTCATTCAGGACACGACTGATACTCTCTCTTGAAGCATCGACAAGATTCCCGAGATCCTCCTGGTTAATCTGGAAGACAAACTTGTCAGAATGGTATATATTATCGGAGAAGTCGAGCAGGACATCTGCAACCTTCCCCCTCACCTGCTTCTGTGTACGATTGACACACTTCTGATATGATTCAATCTCGCCTTTGCAAAGCTCAACTATTATCTGGTTGCTGAAATCGTGATTGAGGGTCAGCAGTTTTCTGAAATAGGATATATCAATAAAGCAGACCTCAGAGTTTTCCACTGCCGTGACAGAGTACTGATTGACCTTATCACCGAATGTTGTGGGTAAACCCAGATAGTTTGACGGCTTGACTATCCTCACAACCTGAACATGATATGGCCCCTCTATGTGAATCTTAGCCAGACCACTTTTAAGATAGGCAACATTTGTAGAGTAAGTTCCCTGCCTGATTATAGAATCTCCTTTTTTAAAGTTGACAGTAAGACAGTTACAAGAAAGTTCACCTAACTCCTCATCTGTCAGTTTTGTCTCTGCAACAGATTTATAACTACAAAATTTGCATTTATTTTCCATGAGAAATTTATTTCTAATGCAAATATATATAAAATTGTGATATAAATCACATTCCATGTCAACAGATATCATATTTATTACCTGAATATGGATTTAGAAATGGGCTTACTTTGCAAAAAAAGAGACAATGGAAGAGAATAGCCCTACAACAGTTGAGCAGTTACAACAACAGATTGATAAGCTGCAGAAGAAAATTACAAAATTGGAGAAAAACAGAAAAGACCAACTCTCCATCGCATGCGTTTCAGGAGATCTCGACAAGATTCTCGCAACAATGATTATATCTCTGGCTGCAGCAGCCATGGATACAAAAGTGAAGATATTTTTCTCGTTTTGGGCCTTGTCCGCTTTGCGTGATCCGAAAAAACACCCTCAAGGGAAGGATTTCATATCAAAGATGTTCGGATTCATGTTGCCAAAAGGGAAGAATAAGCTTGGCCTGTCAAAAATGAATATGGGAGGAATGGGGCCTGTTATGATTAAATATCTGATGCGCAAGAACAATGTTCTCTCGCTTGAAGAGATGTTCAAGACAGCAGGAGAGCTCGGAATAGAGATTATTGTGTGTGAGATGTCAATGGGACTAATGGGATTCAAAAAAGAGGAGATGATTGATTACCCTCACCTCACCTATGCAGGTGCAGCAACATTCGTGACAGATGCAGGCGAGAGTGCCGCTCAGTTATTTGTCTAATCAATTTAAAAATTTATAAAAACATTTTATTATGACGCAGGAAGAATTAAAGGCTCTAAATGTAGCTAAAAGTGTAGATGCAAGGGGTACAGCTTGCCCGGGACCACTATTGGAAGCAAAAAAAGCTATCGGAACTATTGAAGACGGAGATATCATGGAGATTCTCTCAGCCGACGAAGGTACCAAAGTGGATATACCAAAATGGTGCACAAAGCAGGGCCACGACTATCTGGGAACAGTTGAGGAGAATGGCTATTACAAGATTTACATGAGGAAAAACGAATAAAAATTAACTGATGGTCAGTCAAGCAAAGATTCTCGTTTTCTCGACAGAAAAAATTTCAGATCCTGCCATTGATATGGCAGGATTGCTCAAGCTTCACTACCCTCCGCAGGTTTACACTATTGCTATTCCATGCTCGTCCGGTGTGAAACCGAGATGGATTCTAAAAGCCCTGGAAAATGGGTTTGACGGGGTTTTTATAGCCGCTGACGGGAGTGATTGTTCTTATGGTGAAACCTGCACTGAGAAGACAGGTGCCATTGTGGGCAAGACTCACAATCTAATGAAAGAGAGGGGTATTGATCCTGCCAGATTGAAGATGGCGGCTCTATGCTCAGTATGTAGTGAATCATTTGTCAAGCAGATTAGAAGTTTTAACGAATATCTGCTCAAATCAAAAAACAGTTGAAATGGAAGTCAGGACAAAACTTAAGTTTGATGCCATTGTCATAGGTGGGGGAATTGCCGGAGGAGAGGCTGCGCTTAACCTGGCAAATAACGGGTATAAGGTTGCAATAATAGAGAAAGAGCTCTCTATCGGGGGGAAGATGATCCTCCTCAGCAAGGTCTTTCCGACACTTGACTGCTCTGCCTGTATCACAACTCCCAAGGTGTCAGAGATATCAAGGCACCCGGGCATTACAATATTCACAGAAACCGAAGTTGAACACATTGAAAAGAGAGGGGAACACGATTTCTCGGCCTTTGTCAAAAGACGCCCGAGATATGTCATCGCAGAGGATTGTACAGGTTGCCAGCTGTGTGAAAAGGCTTGTCCTGTTATAACAAAAGATCAGTTTCAGTTTAACCTGATAGGCAGAAAGGCTGCATTTATACCATTCAGCATTGCCAGCCCGAAAGTGGCTGCAATAGATATGGAGAACTGCACACTCTGCGGGGCTTGTGAAAAGGTTTGCCCTTCAAACTGTATTGATTTCACACAGGAGGACAGGTTTTACGAGATTGAAGCCAGGAGTGCGATTATTGCTACCGGATTCAAGTTGTATGACCCGGCGAATTTACCAAGGTACGGTGCAGGACTTTACAAGAATGTGCTTACATCCATGCAGATGGAGAGACAGCTTGCACCTACAAGACCATTCAACACAATACTAAGGCCGGGTGATGGAAAGGTTCCGGACAAAATTGCATACGTTCTATGCGCCGGTTCAAGGGATGACTCTGCCGGGAACCCGATTTGCTCACAAATCTGCTGCATGTACTCGATTAAGCAGGCTCAGCTTCTCATGGGAGCACTTCCTATGGCGGACATAACCATATACTATATCGATATAAGGGCATTTGGCAAGGGTTATGATGAGTTCTACGAACAGGCCAAAGGCATGGGAGTGAAATTCATTAAAGGAAAGATAGGTAAGATCTCAGAACTTGAAAACAGAAATCTATCGCTCAGATATGAGGATATACAGAGCGGCCGTATCAAAGAGGCAGAACATGACCTTGTGGTTTTATCGGTGGGTGCCCTCGCAAATAAGGAGACCCCTCTACTGTTCAAAGGCCTTCGTCCCGATGTGGATAAACAGGATTTCATTCTTCAGGGAGACCCTGTTCTAAGTCCTGCCAGGACCACTATTGACGGAATCTTTGTTGCCGGAACGGCTTCTGGTCCGAAGGATATTCCGGATTCAATCTTGTCAGCCGGTTCGGCTGCAGCAGAGGCACTTTCATATTTAACCAGGTAATTAATAGAGAAAATGGATAAGAAATTAGGAGTCTATATTTGTGCCTGCGGTGGCAATATATCTGATTACGTCGATATCGAAAAGGTAAAAGAGGCAATCAAGGACGAGGATTGTGTCCTGCTTGCGAGAACTACTATGTTCGCCTGCGGAGACTCAAATCAGAAAGATATGGAAGCCGATATAAAGGATAATAACCTCAGTGGAATCGTTGTGGCTTCATGCTCACCTAAACTGCACCTTACAACTTTCCGCTCAGTCAGCGAAAGAGCCGGACTGAACAAGTACAACTATGTTCATGCCAACATTCGCGAACAGGCCTCATGGGCCCACTCTGACAACAAGCAAGGGGCTACAGAGAAGGCCATTCACCTTGTAAAGGCTGCAATTGCCAAGGCAAGATTCGCAAAGTCACTCGAACCTACCAAAATCAAATCACAGAAATCCGTTGCCGTCATAGGTGCAGGAGTCGCAGGAATCAAGGCATCCATAGCGCTTTCAAATATGGGAGACAGCGTTTACCTGATCGAAAGAGAGGGTGCAATTGGAGGAAAGCTGGCATCTCTCGGGAAAATTTTTCCCGGTGATGTAAAAGGGGGAGATATGGTCGAAAGGTTGAATGCAGAGGTGAAAAAAGACGAAAAGATCACCCTATTTACAAATACTACAATAAAAGAGTGCACCGGAAACATAGGCGATTTCAAGATCAAGCTTCAGGAAACCAAGAACGGCGAAAGTTCTCCGGATTCAGAAAAGGAGATAAATGTCGGATCAATACTTGTTGCCACCGGCTTTGAGTCATACAACCCCAACGAGGGAGAGTACGGGTACAAGGAGATTGACAATGTGATAACCCTTTCGGAATTCAGAGAATTGCTGAAAAACGGGAAAGAGGGGAAAAACCTCATATTCAAAAACAGGAAAGTCCGCGAAATAGCATTTATCTATTGCGTCGGAAGCCGTCAGATAAAAGGTGAGAACAAGTACTGCTCAAGGTATTGCTGCTCTGCCGCAATACAAAGTTCATTGGATATAAAGGAGCAGTTCAGCGACATACAGGTCTACCACTTTACCAAAGGTGTAAGGACATATGGGGCACAGGAGCTGAAATATACCGAAGCCAGCCGTTCCGGAGACATTTTCATTCAATTCCCGGACAAAGAGGAGCCTGTAGTCTATTCTGAAAAGGGACAAACTTTGGTAAAGGCTAAGGATATTCTCTCTTCTAAAAAAGAGGTAGAGGCAGCGGTTGATTTGGTTGTCCTTGTTACAGGCATGGTGCCGGACAGCGACAAATCAGTTGGTTCCCTTCTGAAACTTCCGAGAGGACGTGATAATTTCTTCAATGAGATACATATGAAACTCCGCCCTGTTGAGACAGTAATAGACGGCATTACAATTGCCGGAACCTGTCAGGGACCTAAGGGAGTTATGGAGTCGGTGAACTCAGCCCTATCCGCTGCTGTCAAGACCCACTCATTTGTCAGTAAAGGAGAGCTTGAACTTTCGCCAATAGTTGCATATACGGATGCAAACACTTGCGAATGGTGCGGGGCGTGCAGTGAGGCTTGTCCTTACAATGCAATAAGCAAAAATGATGTAGGTGGGAAAACCGTTGCTGTAATCAATAAGACGACCTGTAAAGGGTGCGGAATGTGCCTTCCTGTCTGCGAGTCGGATTCTATTGAACTGACATCATTTACAAATAGAGAGATTGAAAGCATGATAGAGATACTTGCAAACTGATAATATGGAAAAGACAACACGAGAAACAGTAAAGATCCGCAGAGAGAAGTGGAAAGTATCAGATGCGGTAAAGGATAATCTAAAAGAGTTCAACAAGATAAAAAGAACCATTCTCCAGGAACTCGAAAAGGAGGATCTTACAGTAGCCCAGCTCTGTGAACGTACCGGGATGGCTAAAGATGAGGCTGTGTACTATCTTCTCTCACTTGTCAAGTTCGGCTTTGTGGAGACAGGGAGCATAGATGAGATGGATGAATATTTTAACTACAAAATTAAGAGGCAATGACCAGGATAGACCCGAAATTCGGAAAGAGACTCAAGAGATACGGAGCATTTGACTATGATGCATGCTACAATTGCGGTACATGTACATCTGTCTGCTCACTGGCAAAGAAAGACGAAGAGTTCCCCAGAGAGATGGTAAGATATAGTGCAACCGGTAACCAGGAAGAGATTATATCCTCGCTAAAGCCTTGGTTGTGCTATTACTGTGGAGAGTGCTCAACCAATTGTCCAAGAAGTGCAAACCCCGGGGAGCTGATGATGTCTCTGAGGAGGTGGCTTACAGCCAGATATGACTGGACAGGAATATCAGGTTTGCTTTTCACCTCATTGAAAGCCACAATTGCAGCGCTTATTGCAGTAGCTGCCGGAGTAATATTGTTTGCCGTCTTCATGAATTTTGACACTGAAGCTATCATGAAGTATGGCCATTACTTTGAGATGGCTGCCATAGCCGGTGTCTTTGCCGTAATTCTGCTACCCAATCTTATAAGGATGTGGTATTTCACCATTATTAAACCGGGCTTCAAAGTTCCGTTAAAATCCTATTTTGTTGCATTGAAGGAGCTGTTCATACATATGTTCACCCAAAAACGAGC
>JAQVBQ010000044.1 GCA_028690215.1 Bacteroidales bacterium
CCTCTCTCTTGTGCAGAGATGTACATAAGTTCACAAATCCTCTCTGCATACTTCACATGACTAATATTAGCCACACAGATGTTTACATCCATTATGTTCTTAACAATATAAGGTTAAAATATGATTGGTTTGCAGGAGACTGTACCTGCGTAGTGTGTTGTGATCCCGGAAGGATCAGATCAATGCTGTCCCCCCTAGGCACATCGTCGGACATGTCTATGCTTATGATTAAGCTCTATATAACAGCTATCGTTTTTCATTGCGGCTGCAAAGGTAAAATAATTATTTAGAAATTTCCTATCTTTGAAAACTAATCATTAAAATTTATGCAAAACGAAGAGAAAAAAACGGTCGGCCTACCGGAGAATGCCTACCGCGAACTTAAAGAAGGAGAGGAATATAAACCGATTATGTCCCCGGAGAAAGTCTATCCTGAGGTTAGCGTTTGGTCTGTGTCATTAGGTATTCTTATGACAATTATTTTTTCTGCTGCTGCTGCCTATCTTGGCCTCAAGGTCGGACAGGTATTTGAAGCGGCAATTCCTATTGCTATCATAGCTGTGGGTGTCTCAGGTGCAATGAAGAGAAAAAACGCACTCGGAGAGAATGTCATTATCCAGTCAATCGGTGCATGTTCCGGAGCAATAGTGGCCGGTGCAATTTTTACACTACCCGCACTTTATATACTTCAGGCTAAATATCCTGACCTTACAGTTGACTTTATGAAGGTATTCTTCAGTTCACTGTTGGGTGGCGTGCTTGGTATATTGTTCCTTATTCCTTTCCGCAAATATTTTGTCTCGGATATGCATGGAAAATATCCTTTCCCTGAAGCTACTGCAACTACACAGGTACTTGTAAGCGGTGAAACAGGTGGAAAAGGGGCTAAACTTCTGCTGGTGAGTGGTCTTATCGGCGGTCTATACGATTTTATCGTGTCAACTTTCGGCTGGTGGTCGGAGGTTTTCACCACAAGGGTTCTTCCTTACGGTGAGGCAATAGCAGATAAAGCCAAGCTCGTCTTCAAGGTGAATGTCGGATCTGCCGTTCTTGGTCTGGGCTACATTATAGGACTCAAATACTCTTTCATAATCTGCTGCGGTTCATTCCTCGTTTGGTTTGTCATCATTCCTCTCATGAACCTGCTTTTCGGAGCAAATGTAATTGACCTTATGAACACAGGTCTTACAGATGTTGTTGGAAGCATGTCTCCTGAGGTAATATTCAAGACATACGCAAGACATATCGGTATTGGCGGTATTGCAACAGCAGGTGTTATTGGCATTATCAAATCAGCAGGAATCATAAAATCCGCATTCGGTCTTGCTGCCAAAGAGCTTAAAGGTTCAGGAAACGTTAAAAACCACGTCAAGAGAACTCAGAAAGACCTTTCAATGAAGATTATCGCTATCGGAATCATGGTTACATTGGCCATCACATTCCTGTTCTTCTATTTCGGAGTCGTAGACAATCTCTTCCACGCAGTGATAGCTTTGCTTGTTGTCGGAATAATTGCCTTCCTGTTTACTACTGTTGCCGCAAATGCTATTGCGATTGTCGGAACAAACCCTGTAAGCGGTATGACACTTATGACATTGATACTTGCTTCTGTAATAATGGTTGCCAGCGGACTATCCGGAACTGCCGGCATGACAGCAGCCCTGGTGATCGGCGGTGTTGTTTGTACAGCTCTATCCGTTTCAGGAGCATTTATAACAGACCTGAAGATTGGTTATTGGCTTGGCTCCACACCAGCAAAGCAGCAATCATGGAAGTTCCTCGGGACTCTCGTTGCAGCAGCCACTGTCGGCGGGGTTATGATAATACTTAACAAAACATATGGATTTACAGGTGATCATGCATTGGTAGCCCCTCAGGCAAATGCAATGGCTGCAGTGATAGAACCATTGATGTCAGGCGGCGGAGCTCCCTGGCTTCTCTATGGAATTGGCGCATTGATAGCTATAGCATTGACTATATTCAAAATCCCTGCGCTCGCGTTCTCTCTGGGAATGTTCATTCCTCTCGAACTAAACGTTCCGCTTCTTGTTGGTGGTGCAATTGCCTGGTTTGTATCAACCCGCAGTAAAGATGAGGCTCTCAACACTGCACGTAAGGAGAGAGGAACTCTTCTCGCTTCAGGATTCATTGCAGGTGGTGCTTTAATGGGTGTTGTCAGCGCAATAATTCGTTTCGGCGGCATCAATCTGACAAATCCTGAATGGATGGAATCCAATGCTGCCGTATTACTAGCCCTCTTTATGTATCTTGTAATAATAGCATACCTTGCGTGGGACAGCATGAGAGCAAAAGCTGACAACCAGAATGGATAGCAAACTGATATATGCATTTGTCCTGACTCTGCTGGCAGGTCTTTCAACCTCAATCGGAAGTGCAGTTGTTCTCTTCTCAAAAAGATTCAGCTCGAAATTCCTTGCCGCTTCACTTGGTTTCTCTGCCGGTGTTATGATTTTCATATCACTGGTGGAGTTGTTCAACGATTCAAAAATGAGACTCGGAGCAATTTACGGAGACAAGCTCGGATTTCTTTATGCCTTGATAGCATTTTTTGGAGGTATTGCTGTTATAGCAATAATCGACAACATGGTCCCTTCATACGAAAACCCTCATGAAGTCGGGGAGTTGTCTATCACAGATACCAATCATGATGAAAACAACAAGCAACTTATGCGAGTTGGAATTATCTCGTCATTGGTAATAGCAATACACAACTTTCCTGAAGGTATAGCCACATTTGTAAGTGCGATGAACGACCCCGGACTGGGATTAAGCATTGCAGTTGCGATAGGTATACACAATATTCCGGAGGGAATTGCAGTCGCAATACCTATCTATTACGCCACAAAGAGTAAAAGAAAGGCATTCACCAATGCAACCCTGTCCGGTCTGGCAGAGCCTATCGGTGCTGTTATAGGTTACTTTCTCCTCTCATTCCTGTTTCATGACAACTTCATGGGTATCATATTTGCAGCTGTTGCAGGAATTATGGTTTATATCTCTCTGGACGAACTGCTCCCGACAGCAGAAAAGTATGGCGAGCATCACACAGCAATACTTGGAGTCGTAGCCGGCATGTTCGTCATGGGAATAAGCCTGATGCTTTTTTAATAACAGAAATAAATTTTAGAATAAAACATAATGGAATCAGTAATAGATAAATTTCTCCGTTACATATCAGTAGAGACATCGTCAGATCCGGACTCTGAGACACAACCGAGTACACAGGAACAGACAGAGTTCATGAAAGTACTGGTAAAAGAGCTGGAACAAATAGGCATAAAAGATGTCACCCTTGATGAATACGGTTACGTAATGGCTACAATCCCATCCAATCTGGGCGATGGAGTAAAGAGACCCAAGCTGGGATTCATAGCTCACGTAGACACTTCACCTGATGCTTCCGGAAAAGATATAAAGCCACAGTTCTTCCACAATTACGATGGTGGAGACATTGTTATAAACAAGGAGAAAAATCTTGTAATCTCCCCTGTTGATTTTCCTGAACTGGAAGAGTATAAAGGAGAGACAATCATAACAACCGACGGCAACACCCTTCTGGGAGCGGATGACAAAGCCGGAGTGGCTGAGATTATGGCTGCTGCCGAGTATATAATGACTCATCCGGAATTCAAACATGGCGAGATCAAGATAGGCTTTACTCCCGATGAAGAGATTGGCCGTGGCGTGGATAAATTTGATGTGGCTCGTTTTGGTGCAGACTATGCATACACTATGGACGGTGGCAAGATCGGAGAGCTGGAGTATGAGAATTTCAACGCGGCGTCAGCGAAGATTTTTATTCAGGGAAGGAACATCCATCCGGGTTACGCCAGAAATAAGATGATAAATGCAATTCTACTTGCCACAGAGTTCAATGCATTGCTCCCTGTGGAGCAGAGACCGGAACTGACTCAGGACTACGAGGGATTCTTCCATGTTGTACATATGAGCGGAAATGTTGAGGAGTCAATGATACAATATATAATTAGAGATCACGACAAATCAAAGTTCGAATCAAAGAAGAGGCTCATTCAGGAGTGCACCAATTTTATGAATTTGAAATATGGCAACGACCGTTTCAGACTTGAGCTCAAGGATCAATATTACAATATGAAGGAGATGGTTGAACCGCACTATCATATTATCGAGAAGGCTGTTGAGGCAATGAAGATGGCAGGGATAACAGCTGAGGTTAAGCCGATACGTGGCGGCACTGACGGTGCACGTCTATCGTTTATGGGACTTCCATGCCCTAACATTTTTGCAGGTGGCCATAACTTCCACGGCAAACTCGAATATGTACCTGCCAAGAGTATGGAAAAGGCGGTTGAGGTTATTCTCAATCTTGTTACACTTTATGAAAAATCAAATTAAAATATAGCATCATGTTACTCACAACTACTTCAACAGTCCAGGGTCGCGAGATCGAACAGTACTACGGTCTTGTTTCAGGCGAGACTATAATCGGCGCAAACATTGTAAAGGACTTTTTTGCCGGCATTACAGATATAGTAGGTGGCAGATCGGGCTCTTATGAAAGAGTATTGAAAGAGGCTAAAGAGGAGGCTCTCAGGGAGATGTCAAACCAGGCCATTGCTCTTGGTGCAAATGCTGTAATAGGTATTGACCTCGACTACGAGACCATCGGCTCTTCGATGCTTATGGTTACAGCTGCCGGAACTGCTGTTAAAATCAGATAGTAAGATTTTAGAATTTCTGAACAGTATTCTGGATGTCATTCCGGTACTCCCGGGGTGTCTGGTTTCTGTATTTCTTGAATGTATGATTGAAGTTGGAAAGGTTATTGAAACCACAGGAGTATGCAATATCCGATATGCTCCTGGTGGTCTCCTCCAATAATCTTGAGGCATTTCCTATTCTTACGTCATTCATGTATGTAATAAAGCTGCGCCCTGTCCTCTTTTTAAAGAAATGGCTTATCGCAGATTCCGACATATTTACCAACTCCCCTATCTCTTTGAGGGTTATCTCTTTATGATAATTCTGATTGATATATTGGCAAATCGAGTTTATCCTCCGGCTTTGTGAAGTCTTTACAATCGAGAGTGAGCTGTAATTTGTGCTTGCAAGTATTCTCTGTTTCTGAGAAGTTGCCATATCATACAAAATGGAGAGAAAGTCCAGGGCAGATGAGAATCCTTGCGAATGGCTCAGTTTGAGCAACCTCTCCCTCATACTTATTACCGTCTCCGGCGAAAACAGTATTCCTCTCGAAGAGCGTTCCAGCATCTCCTTCACCGGAAGAAAGAGCCTCTTGCTCAAGATCCATGAATCAAGCATCTCTGCCTGAAACTTGATGTTTATAATATGGTTCTTCTTGTCAAACGGGGCTTTCCATGCATGAGGCAGGTTACTGCCTATCAATACCAGATCATCTGCCTGGAAATTCTCCACTGAATCACCTACAATTCTTTTACCGGTAATATTCATCACCAGGTTTATCTCATAATCTGAATGGAAATGAATCGGGTAATCGAATTTGGCCGGTTTGTGGTTTGCCAGCAGAAAGAGATCTTCCGGGTTCAGGTTGGTTATCTCTGAATGAATCTTTGACATTTTAACAGTTTTGACACAAAAGTAATAAAAATTAGCAGATACAAAGCAATATTTAAATCAAAAAAATACTAATCTACATAATTATATTTACCTGTATATCTTATACTTATAGTTAATAAAAAATATTTGGTCAATATTCTGTCAAAATTAAACATAAAAGTATAATTAAAAATTGAATCATTACTTTAATTTTACATTACAAGAATAACCAAACTACAACATGAAAAACCTACTGCTAAGCCTTCTGCTTATAGCCGGACTTACCTCGTGTACCAACAATGCAACAATAATCACAATAAGTCCGGAAGTCTCAAATCCTGACATTATCGGAAACGGAGCGGAATGGGATCCATATTGCGAAGCTCTTCAATGGGGCTCTCCCCTGACAGACCAGATGTGGGCAACAATTTTTGAAAGAACAGACAAAATGGGTATGTCAATTGTCAGATGCATGATAAACAGTCCTTTCAGATACTACGACAAAAACACCGGAACTTTTAACAAAGAACAGAACATAGAATCTCTCAAGAGAGTCCTTGATTATTGCCAGAAGAACAGTATTGGAGTAATGTACGGAGAGTTTAATCCGCCTGCTTCGGAATTAAAAAAGGATCCGAAGTGGATAAAGATGTCGGTCGAATACCTGAATTACCTGGTTGCTGATTGTGGATTAACATGTATCAGGTATTTTATACCAACCAATGAGCCTGACGGCAACTGGTCAATGTATGACGGGGATTACCAGATGTATCGTGAAATAGTTGAGATGTTCAACAAAGAGATCAAAAGCTACCCTGCACTTGCCTCTCATATCAGATTTGCCGCACCCGATGTGGTTCTTGGCTATAAAAACCCCAAGTATGATATGGACAACTCCGCGTGGGTTTCCAGAACTTCAGAGATAGACTCTCTTGTAGGAGTATATGAGATACATGCTTATCCGGGATACAAACAGGTAAGAAGCGGAGAATTCGCCAAAATGTTCAGAGAGGTTGTACAGAGTGTTCCTAAGGGCAAGAAGCTCATACTCGGTGAGGCCGGATACAAACCGGGCAGAGAGGAGGACTCCATTGAGAACAGATCGCATTTTGAAAGATTACAAGCCACTCCTCTTATTGAGAAAAAAGAGGGAGCCGATTGTAACATGCGCGTATACGATTTTGAATATGGTCTGGACATGGCACTGCTTGCCATGGAGGTGTTGAACAATGGAGGCTCGGGAGTGGCAGTCTGGATGCTGGACGACTCTCACAGCGTAGGAGATACCGGAGAACCGAAAAACCTGAAGATATGGGGAATGTGGAACATTCTCGGAGAGAAGGTCTGGAATATGAAAGAGGAAGAGAGCATCCGCCCTTGGTATTATGCTTGGTCTCTCATGTGCAAATATTTCCCCGCGGGGAGCAACATCTTGACCCTCGGAGAGATATCGGATAAAGATCTAAAAGTTGTGGCGGCCCTTAAAGATGACAAACTTACAATTGCACTTCTCAACCTTTCTGCAGAGAAAAAGGCGCTGCATATCAATTTGCCAAAGGCCATACAAAACGCAAGTATATATACCTATATAAAAAATGGTGGCGGAGAATACTCACTTGAACCGGAGAGAAGCGGGATTGAGGCAGAAAAGATGATCAAGACAGAGATTGAGGGCAGCTCTCTTTTAGTGGTAACCGAATTATAACATACTACCCATGAGAAAAGATTACTTTGCTTGGATAATACTTTGCTGCTTACTGACTATTTCGTGCAAAAAAAATGTGAATCCGGATCCGGAACCGGAGCCAACCAAGACTGTATTATCAATAGTTGATAAGAACGCT
The DNA here is from genome assembly GCA_028690215.1 of Bacteroidales bacterium. Taxonomy (GTDB): domain Bacteria; phylum Bacteroidota; class Bacteroidia; order Bacteroidales; family UBA932; genus Bact-08. The sequence goes on from JAQVBQ010000044.1 coordinate 7,422, forward strand.
ACTGCTGCTACAAAAGCTCTTTATGCCAATTTGTGGCTGACCCAGAAAATTGCCCCGATGTTCGGACATCACGATTACTCTGCCTACGGTGTGGGATGGAGAGACATAGAAGGCAGGAGTGATGTGAAGACTCTTTGCGGTGACCACCCGGCCGTCCTGAGCGTGGATATTGCCGGCATAGAGAGGGACAGCGCTGCAAATGGGAGCAAAATACCTTTTGAAAAACTGAGAGGTTTAATCAAGGATTGCCATGCGAGGGGCGGCATAACAATGATCTGCTGGCACCAGTGGAATCCGGTTACAGGAGGAAATGCATGGGACAACAGCAAGGCTGTTGACAAAATATTGACAAACGGAGATGAGATTAATATCAAGTATAAAGTATGGCTGGACAATGTCGCCAGATTTATAACAAGCCTCAAAGACAACAACGGTCAACTTATTCCCGTTATTTTCCGTCCGCTGCATGAGCACACACAGACATGGAGCTGGTGGGGAAGCTCTGCCACAACAGAGCAGGAGTTTATAAATTTCTGGAGGATGATTGTGACATATCTAAGAGACACCAAACAGGTTCACAATATCCTATATGCCATCTCTCCACAGATGGATGCGAACTACGGCACAGGCACACTCGAGAGACTCCAGTTCAGATGGCCCGGTGACAATTATGTCGATTTTATAGGTATGGATTGCTATCACGGGACAAACAGCAACGCCTTCAGAAGCAATCTTGCTGCTCTCACCCAACTCTCATTCAGATTAAAAAAGCCCGCTGGTGTAACAGAAACAGGCATACCTTCAGGAAGAGCCTCCGATTACTGGTCAACCCAGATAGAGTCACCTGTTAAAGAGACTTACTGCTCAATGGTTGTCATGTGGAGGAACGAGAGCACATCACATGCATACGGACCATATCAGGGAGATGTATCAGCATCTGATTTTATAAATGTATATACAAGAAAATCCCTGTTGTTTGAAAGAGATTTGCCGGATATGTACACCATGCCCGACAATATTACCATTAATTAAGTACTATTGTCCAACAAATATGTTCAAAATAATACAAGTTTATAGCACAATTTTACACAATTTTAACTATCTGTCTTTCTGGCTTTTATTAATTATTATCGCATTCTATTCAAAATATTATCAAATATCAACAGAATATATAAATTAAAATAACATGTGAGGGGATAACTTTACACTATTATGACAAACTTTTAACTAAACACTTGAACAATGACAAAATTCAGCTTAAGTCTGTGTTTGCTTTTATTGATGAGCGTCTCTGCGATTGCTCAGAATATAAAGGTAAACGGAAGCATTAAAGACGAAAAGGGAGAACCTATCGTCGGTGCATATGTTTTCGTACAAGGAACCTCTACTGGTGTCAACACTGATGCAAATGGCAATTATACCATTAGCGTGGCTAAGGGGCAGACTATTGTTTGCCAGTCTCTCGGCTACACAGTTGAGAAAGTAGTTGTATCCAACTCAGCCTCAATCAACTTTATTCTTAAGGAGGAGGCCTCTCTTTTAAGCCAGGTTGTAGTCCTGGGATATGGTAGTATAAAAAAATCCGACCTCACCGGATCAGTCGCTTCCGTCAAATCAGACATTGTTAACCGCCAACCGATTCCATCATTTGAAAAATCATTGCAGGGCAGGGTGGCCGGTGTTCAAGTCTCAACCGACACCTCTCCCGGAGGAGGAGCTACAATTAGAATCAGGGGCGGAAGCTCAATCTACTCCGACAACTCACCTCTTCTTGTAGTTGACGGATTTCCATTGGGAAGTGCTGGCGGGCTGAAACAGATATCTCCTGATGAGATTGAAAGGATTGACATTCTTAAAGACGCGTCTGCTTCTGCTATATATGGTTCCAGGGGAGCAAACGGTGTAATCATCGTTACAACAAAAAAAGCAATTGAAGGAACAACCCGTGTAACAGTCAGCAACCAGACAACATTCAACCAGCTCTCTGCCAAACTTGACCGCTGGGAAAATCTGCTCCTTATGGCACAGTTGAGCAATGAGGCATCAATAAATGCAGGTCTCAATCCAAGATATATAGGTAAAACAGATGCATCAGGAATCTACTACCCATCTTTGGGTGACATCTCAACAGGCGCCTGGCCGTACAATACTAATTGGGAAGATCTGGTATACAGGTCAGTGCCTGTGACCAACGATTTGAATGTCAGCATAAGCGGTTCAAACGCCAAGACTCAGTATAACCTTGGTGTATCATACCTATACGAACAAGGCAAGTCAATAAAGGACGACTACAAGAAAGGGAATGTGAACTTCTCACTGCAACACAAGATAAACAACAGCATAACCATTAAATTCAGTGAAATTCTCTCGAAAGATTATAGGTACAACAACTCACTCTGGCTGAGGAATCCAATATTCCCTGCATTCAACGAGGATGGTTCATATTACATGCTCAACAGCGTTGACTACTCCCATCCTATTGCTGTATCAGATAACAGTTACAACTATTCTAACGGTTTTGACAGCATAACAATGCTTGGGGTTGAGAGTGACATAACCGACTGGCTTAAATTTACCGCACAGGCAAGTTATAAGTACGGCAATTCAATTAATGACTATTTCCAGCCTGCTAAATACACCTCAGAGGGAAACCTGAGGAATGGTTACGGAAAGATTTCTAACTGGAATGGACAAAATGCTGCAATTGATGCCTATCTGACCTTCAACAAGACATTCGGTGACATTCACAATATCAATGCAATGGTCGGCTACTCATATGAATACGGAACAGCGAGAAGCTCTGCCCTAGCATCTGAAGATTTCATAGACTCAGCGCTCGGCAATGAGAACCTCGGTTCAGGAAAGGCAGAGAAGATGAGGGTTTCAAACAGCCTCTCAGAATCAGAACTAGTTTCTACAATGTTCAGGGCTAATTACTCTCTTATGGATAAATACCTCTTTACTGTGACAGCACGTATGGATGGTTCTTCGAAGTTCGGAGCAGACAATAAGTTCGCATTCTTCCCTTCAGGAGCAGTAAGCTGGAAAGCCCACAATGAAGATTTCATAAAGAATATGGAACTTTTTGATGAGTTGAAATTCCGTCTTAGCTACGGTACATCAGGAAACCAGGGTATCTCGGCATACCAGACACTTCCGAGATACGGACAGCAACTCTACTATTATAACAATGAGTGGACAAATGCAATCGGACAAGGATTTGTGGCTGCGTGGACAGGACCAAACGGAAGAATCAGGTTGTTCGAGGGTTTGGGAGCTCCTTCACTTCGCTGGGAGACAACTACTCAGACAAACTTCGGTGTTGACCTTGGAATGCTCGACAACAGAATAAGACTGACATTCGATATTTATAACAAACGTACAGACAATCTGCTAAGAGACGGCTACCTTCCACCATCTTCTGCTTTCGACCGTAAAAAAATCAACGGAGGAACAGTCCTGAACAAAGGATTTGAAATAACTCTCGGCGGAGATATTAAGAGAAGCAAGGATTTCAATATTTCGGCAACCGCTATCTTCACATTAAACAGAAACAGACTTCAGAGTCTGGGAGATGTCACAAGTGTAGGTTTCAATGTTGACCCTAAAGACAACATGGCATATCAATATTGGGGTTCTGTTCCCTCAGTGTACCGTGAATCTGGCGTAAACATCCTTGCCATAGGCAAACCTGTTAATGTATTCTACGGATTCAAGACAGACGGAATCGTTCAGAGTCTTGCAGAAGGACTTGAGGCCGGACTTTCGGGTGATATGGCCAAACCGGGAGAGATAAAATATGTAGATTATGACAAAAGTGGCGTTTTTGATGATGGTGACAAGACTATAATCGGTGACCCTAACCCTGATTTTCTTGCCAGTTTGACACTCAATATGTCATGGAGAAACTTTGAAGCAGAACTTTTCTTCAATGGATCTTACGGCAACGACGTTATCAATACTCAAAAATTCGGGACTCCTAAGACTATGCCACTGAGATGGACACCGGACAATCCTAACAACGATTATCCAAGTCTCAGGGAGTCACGCTACGAATACCGTTTCTCAGATTTCTGGGTTGAGGATGGCTCATACCTGAAACTTCAGAATCTGAACATCTCATACAATATTGACTTTAAGACAAAGAAATATGTCCTCACGGGAGTCAAGATTAATCTCAATGCCACAAACCTATTTACCATAAGCAAATTCTCCGGTTATGACCCGCAAAAGGCAGGTATGAACGGAATTTACGGAGGTGGCCTTCCATCATACAGACTATATACTTTAGGGCTTAATTTGAAATTTTAAACTGAAATGAAGATGAAAAAATATATTATCACACTGATTCTCTTTATGGGCCTTATAAGTTCATGTGATCTTAAAGAGGATCCATACGGAATATATTCAAAAGAGAATATGTTCTCCAATGAGACAGGTGCTCAGTCAGTCCTGCTTTCTGCATACAGGTCGCTGTGCGATGTAGACTATAGTATCATGCTCATATATTATGGTGACATGACAACAGATATAGCATACAATAACAGAATGGACGACCAGCCATATCCTGAGATTACAGAGTGGAAAATCAGCTCTCTTGCAAATAATGTCTGGATTCTGAATTTCTATAAAACACTCTACAGGACTATCAACTCTGCATGTGACGTTATTGAAAATGTTCCGGGTGCCCCTTTTTCAGAGACTGAGAAAAACAGAATGCTGGGTGAGGCTTATTTCCTAAGAGGATACGCATACTATCAGCTTGCCTGGATGTATGGTAAGGTTCCGATGAAACTTACAACAACCGAGTCTTTCCCTAAATTGGCAAAGGACCTTGACGAAGTGTACACTCAGATACTCGGCGATCTTTTAAAAGCCGAAGAGTTGCTCGCCATAAAGAAGAGTCCCGGTTGCGCGGACAAGGTTGCAGCATGGGCAATGCTCGCCAAGACATATCTATTCCTTGCATCTGCCAAGGAGCACAACGCTATTCAGTATAAAGACATGACAACTGTCAATGTTCAGTCATATTACACTGAGGCAGCAAAATGGGCAAAGAAAGTTGTTGACAACCCTGAACAGACAGCCTATTATCTTGACCCTAACATATACAATGTTTACAATTGCAATTCGCAGAACGGTCCGGAACACATTTTCCTTCTATCGCACTACCGCTCCGGCAGTTCAACAGAGGGCGACTACTCGAAAATACCAAGATACTTCCTTCCTGGCAACGGCGGTGCTGCATTTTATGTCAAGAGCCCGGTTGACGGAAGTTACGGCATAACTTGTGACGGCTGGTCTGTATGTGTTGCAACAGACAAACTTAGGTCAGACATGGAGAGTGCAAGTGCAATAGACAAGAGGCTGACATTCTTCCAAACAGCATATTACAAGAAATCAGGGACAAACTATGTTGCAGAATCAATGATTCCTCAAAATCTTACTCACTACATCTTTACAACTAAATATATTGATGTTGATGCCAATGGTACCGAAAGGACCAGCGTACCTACATATCTTATAAGATATTCTGAGATTGTTTTAGCTTATGCCGAAGCTTTAGGAAAGACTCAGGGTTTGCAATGGCTTAACAGGGTTACTGCTCGTGTGGGAGGAAAACAATACCAGGCTTCCGAATTTGCAAACGACAATGAATTCAGGCTTGCAGTCCTTCAAGAGAGAGCTTATGAACTTTGCTTCGAACATAAACGTCTTGAGGATCTCAGGAGGTTTAACCTTGTCCGCGCAAAGGTACATGGAAAGAAATGCTTTGGCAGGAGCGACACTGATTTGTCGGCTGTTACTGATGCACAATTGGCTTTCTTCCCTCTTCCACAAAGAGAGATAGACCTGAATCCAAATTTAAAATAACATTCAAAAAAGAACAGAGATGAAAAAGATTAGTTTTTTGATAATATCTGTCCTCACTCTTGCTCTCTTTTCCTGCCAGGAGGATATTATGGATGAGGTTAATGAGGGCAAATGGAATAAAGAGAGAAATATAACCGAGATAAAGTTCGAGAACCAGATAGGTCTTCCTACAATCAAAAGAGACGGGGAGAGTGCTACAATCTCATTCAAATACAATTTGGATGCAACCGGGTCAAAGAAGATTAAGGTTACCTCTCTTGTACCATCGTGGGGAGCAACTGCAAGTATCAAGACCGGAGAGATTCTTGATTTTGACAACGCAAACAGTCAGGCTAAAATAACCGTAACTTCAGCAGACGGCAATACTCTTGAATGGACAGTCACAATGATTCCTTTCCAGGAACCAATAAAAGGTGTATGGAAATTATCTGCAATGATGGTATACGGAGGTTGTGACGGCGGAGCATACGGTGGTGATGCCTGGGCAAGTATAGGAACAATGGTTGGCGAGTTTCTTGACAACAAACCTAGCTGTGAGATGGATAACACATACACATTCGAGCAGGTGGGATTCACTGAGGCAGGAAATTCATACGGGAATATCATAAACAACGCAGGTACTGACGGAAAATACGGTGAATTCAAATGGAAGAACGGTACAGACAATGCAGAGAGAATATATAGGCTCATACCTCGCACCGGTGGCAAATGGGAGCATGATGCAGTGACCGACCAATACCTTATTAAGGATTCCGAGGGTAAGCTGATTATAAGCGCAACCTTTAACAGAAGTGTCCCTTTTACATTTAAACCAAATAATAAGAAAGGTTATACATTTAACGACTACACCTTGGTATTCAATGTTAAAACCCTCGGTTTATTCATAGGAAAATGGGATTGGATATATAACTCATATGATGCAATCATAGCCAACCCTTGGTGTTATTGTATAAGTTTAAAGAAATAAGCATAAGTGCTTAAATTTAGGTTAGTTAAGTAGTTATTGCTGGAGAGCTCCTCCACTTTGTCCGGGGGAGCTGCTCCTTTTAATATCAAAAAGAAAAGCATGTTAATAGGAACTCTGAGCATAATAGATGTGGCGGTTATTGCTATCTATTTTGTCTTCATCGTATTATTAGGTATTAAATACAGAAAAAGCAGCACAACCGAAGGATATTTCCTGGCAAGCAGATCTGTGAGCTGGCCCGTAGTGGGATTTTCAATGTTTGCCGCGAGTATATCCTCCTCGACATTGATCGGGCAAAGCGGAGACGCATATTCTACCGGGATTGGGGTGTTCAATTACAGCTTCATGGCTATAATAGTAATGCTTGTATTTGTCTGGTTCATACTGCCATTTTATATAAAATCGGGCGTTTACACCATACCGGAATTCTTCGGAAAACGGTTCGACTCTAAAAGTCGTTACTATTTTTCAGCTATAACCATTATTATCAACATATTCCTTGACGCAGCAGGTGCATTATATGCCGCAGCCCTTGTGATGAAACTGGTCTTTCCGGATGTCTCCCTCGAAGTCTTTGTTGTAATTTTTGCATTGATAGTAGCTGCATATACAATACCCGGAGGATTATCCTCAGCAATCAGAGTCGATCTGATTCAGGGTATTGTGCTGACAGTCGGTGCCATATGCCTCACAGTGATGATCTCGCTCAAAGGCGGCGCATCATACATAATTGATATGATGAACAACAATGACATGATGATGAAACTCGTAAGGCCTATGAGTGACCCGTCAGTTCCATGGCTTGGAATGATACTCGGAATACCTATTCTAGGACTGTTTTTCTGGACTAACAACCAGCAGCTTGTGCAACGCGTACTTACATCAAAGAGTCTTGATGACGGAAGAAAGGGAGTTCTTATGGTTGGATTCCTTACCCTTCTGACTCTTTTTGTCATCATCATACCCGGCGTTATGGCAAGGGAGTTTTTCCCCGGGCTGGAAAAGTCAGACATGGTTTACCCCTCTCTGATTATCAACCTTTTGCCGGTCGGCGTGATTGGCTTCCTGCTTGCGGCTCTCATTGCTGCCCTGACATCATCACTCAGCGGACTGCTGAACTCGGTTGCAACTCTGTTTACAATGGATTTCTACAAGACATTCCGAAAGGATGCCACTCCGGAAAAACAGGTGAAAGTCGGAAGGGTGGTTTCTGTTGTTGCGCTTTGTATAGCAGTTGTATGGGCTCCGCAAATCGGAGAACGATTCAGCTCTCTTGTAAAGTATTATCAGGAGATGCTATCCATGCTTGCACCACCGATAGTCTCAGCTTTCATGCTCGGGCTATTCTGGAAAAAGATAAATGCAAACGCTGCATTCTGCGGAATGATAGTGGGCGCAATCCCGGGTCTTGTTAACATGATATACAAGATAAACACCGGTTATTCAATATTCGGGAATATCCATTTCCTGAACACTGTTCCTATATACTTGGCGTTCAGCATGCTCATCATGATAGTATGTTCTTATCTCTTCCCTTCTCAGGATGAGGAGAGCATAAAAGAGCTTGTCTGGACCAAAGAGGTATTCAAAGAGGACACCTTGTCTCTCAAGGGCATACCTTTTTACAAAAACTACAGATTCATATCATACATTCTACTTGCCACATTCATTGTAATGTTGGTTGTTTTCTGGTAAATAAATGACCGTTGATAAAGATGAAACTAAATAAATACAGTGGGAACCCAATACTTAGTCCACTTGAAAGAAACAGTTGGGAGAATTTGATTGTTTGTAACCCCGGTGCATGGTACGAAAACGGCGTTTTCTACCTGTTATACAGAGCTGCCGGGGATGACGAGAATCATGTTATCAGGTTTGGGCTTGCAACAAGCAACGATGGATTTAATTTCAAGAGGGTTATGGATACTCCCTGTTTCGGACCAAGTATTGAAGGTCCTGACTCCGGGTGTGTTGAGGATGCCAGAATTGTGAAGTTTGACGACTACTTTTATGTAACCTATGCATTCAGACCATTCCCTCCGGGACAGTACTGGCGCTTTGCCCATGATGAGGTCCTGACCCGTGATATGGGAGACAATGCTCCTGATTTTTTAAAAAGGAATATAGCCAACTCTGCCC
>JAQVBQ010000128.1 GCA_028690215.1 Bacteroidales bacterium
AGATTTTCGAACAGTTCCCGAAGCTGAAATTCATTTGTATAGATGTAGCCAACGGATATTCAGAGCATTTTGTCTCCTTCGTAAAAAAGGTTCGTGGCAAATTTCCGGATAAGGTTATTATAGCCGGAAATGTTGTTACCGGAGAGATGGTCGAAGAACTTTTACTTTCAGGGGCGGATATCATCAAGGTTGGGATTGGCCCCGGGTCAGTATGTACGACAAGGGTAAAGACAGGTGTCGGTTATCCTCAGCTTTCGGCTATTATTGAGTGTGCTGATGCGGCTCATGGTTTAGGCGGGCATATCATAAGTGACGGGGGGTGCTCTACACCCGGGGATGTTTCAAAGGCGTTTGGTGCAGGAGCTGATTTTGTAATGCTTGGGGGAATGTTAGCGGGGCATAATGAGTCCGGGGGTGAGATTACATTTAAAGACGGTGAGATGGTCAAGATGTTTTATGGCATGAGCTCGGAAACAGCAATGAAGAAACATTCAGGCGGGGTTGCTGAGTACAGGGCAAGTGAGGGAAAAAGCGTTTTTGTCCCATACAGGGGAAGTGTAGAAGGAACTGTTTTGGACATTCTGGGAGGTATAAGGAGTACATGTACTTATGTAGGCGCCTCGCAACTCAAGGAACTGAGTAAGCGAACGACGTTTATAAGGGTGGCGGAGCAGGAAAACCAGGTATACAGCGGAAATATTACACCAAAGGAGTAAACTTTGTGTAGAAATTATAGTCTAATTGACGACCCGGAAGTAAAAACTATATTAACCAAACTATGACAGAACCGATTGTAAGAGTTGAGAATCTCTCACATAGGTACAGCGTCCAGTGGGCAGTGAAGGATATAAATCTGGAAATTGCCGGACGGGGTATCTTTGGTTTGCTTGGCTCCAATGGAGCAGGTAAATCCACAATTATGAACATCATCTGCGGAGTGCTGAAACAGACAGCAGGCGATGTGTTTATCAAAGGAATCGATATGCGCAGGAATCCTATCGAGGCGAAGAAGCATATCGGATTTTTACCACAAAAACCACCTCTTCATCTTGATTTGACCGTTGAGGAGTACTTGATTTACAGCGCTGATCTCAGAATGATTCCTGAAAAGGAGGTAAAGGCAGCGGTCGAAAATGTCCTTGTTAGCTGCGGAATTGCCCATTTCAGAAAGAGACTCATCAAGAATCTCTCCGGCGGATATCAGCAGCGTGTCGGAATTGCGCAGGCTATCATTCACAACCCGGACATCGTCGTTCTTGACGAGCCTACTAACGGGCTTGATCCTAATCAGATCGTGGAGATAAGATCTTTGATTCGTGACATTGCCCAGGAGCGTACAGTTGTCCTCTCAACACATATCTTGTCAGAAGTACAGGCTTTGTGTGACAATATCAGGATGATTGAATCCGGTAAGGTTGTATTCTCCGGAACAGTGGAGGAATTTGATAATTACATAATTCCTAATACTGTTTTTGTTTCCCTTCTCGAAGCGCCACCTGTCGGGGAGATTGCTAAATTGGAAGGTGTAACTGAAGTGACCGAAACCGGGGGGAATGGTTACAAGGTTAAATTCACCGATTCACAGGAGGCTATTGAAAGTATTGTGGCTGCCAGTGTAAAGAATGGCTGGAGATTGAGTGAAATCCGTCTTGAACGCAGTTCACTTGATACAATATTCGCTGAATTGTCAAAAAAGGCTAAGTAAGGAGGAAACAACATGAAAATGATATTAAGAATAGCTCGTGCAGAGCTTCAGACTTTATTTTATTCACCTATTGCCTGGCTGATTTTGATAATTTTCACCATACAGGCAAGTATGGCGTACTGCAATGTTCTTGATTGGCAAGTTAGCTCGCAGGCTCTTGCATACAAGCTGGAAAGTGTCTCGATGACAATTTTTGCGAATCACAGAATGGGAGTATTCACAATAGTGCAGCAATATCTCTATCTGTACATCCCATTGCTGACGATGGGGCTGATGAGCCGTGAACTTAGCAGCGGCTCTATTAAGTTGCTATATTCTTCACCGGTAACCAATACTCAGATCATATTGGGTAAATATATGTCAATGGTTTTCTATGCACTGTTGATTTCTGTTATCCTGATGGTCTTTATGGTTTTCAGCTTCTTTACTGTTCCTCAATTTGATTTCTGGGGGGTTACAGCAGGTCTCATAGGTCTCTTTCTCCTTATTTGTGCTTATGCGGCTGTCGGCCTTTTCATGTCAAGTCTTACCTCGTATCAGGTAGTGGCAGCAATAGGCACTCTTGCAACATTGACATTGCTCAACCTTGTCGGTTCAATGTGGCAGGATGTAGCTTTTGTCCGTGACATAGCCTATTGGCTCTCTATGAAAGGAAGATCTACCGAGTTTATAAACGGGTTGATATGTAGTGAGGATGTTCTGTATTTTCTCATTGTAATAGCTCTCTTCCTCTCATTGTCAATATTAAGGCTGAAGGCTATCAGACAGAAGACTCCTTTCAGAATAGCGGCAGGACGTTATGTCGGAGTTGCTCTTATTGCAGTAATCCTTGGTTATATAACATCAAGGCCTGCTTTAATGTTTTATCATGACTCTACCAGGACAAATCTTAATACACTGACTCCTAACAGCCAGAAGATTGTTGCCCAGATGAAAGGGGATCTCACAGTGAATACATATGTAAATATCCTTGATGCGTACTACTATCTCGGCATGCCGAAAACAGAGCTCAGGGACATGGAGGTATTCAGGCAATATCTAAGATTCAAGCCTGAAATCAAGATGAATTACATAAGGTATTACGACCATGCAAACAATCCAAGGTTGGACAAGAGGTATCCGGGAAAGAGTGATAAGGAGAGAATGATTGAGTATGCTAAGGTTTTCAAGCTAGATACTGCAATTTTCAAAACGCCTGAAGAGATTCAGAAGATAGAGAATCTCAAATCTGAGGGGAATCGTTTTGTAAGAACTCTTGTCAGGGAAAATGGGGAGAAAACTTTCCTCAGAGTGTTTGATGACAGGAATGTGCAACCATCAGAAGCAGAAATTACTGCGGCATTTAAGAGAATGGTTATGGATCTCCCTGAGATCGGGTTTGTTACAGGACATGGCGAGAGAAGTGCTACCAGATCGAAAGATGACGATTACAGTGTGTTTGCTCAGGAGAAGACTTTCCGTTACTCTCTGATCAACCAGGGATTCGATTATAGTGAAGTATCCCTTGACAAGGAGATTCCTCAGGAGATATCAATTCTGGTAATGGCTGACATGAAGAGCACCCTGACACCGGAACAGCAGGCAAACCTTGACAGTTACATAGCCAGAGGCGGGAATCTGCTGATTGCAGGAGAACCGGGCAGACAAAGTGTTGTAAATCCAATCCTGGAGAAATTTGGGGTAAAATTAATGGAAGGAACTCTTGTAAGACAG
>JAQVBQ010000129.1 GCA_028690215.1 Bacteroidales bacterium
CACCTAAATTTACATTAAAAACACCATTAGAATCATGGAAATTTGTAGCAGAAACAGTTCCATTACTAGCTAGAATGTTTCCAGCAACTGTTAATTTTTGCGATGGACTTGTCGTACCAATTCCTACATTATGTGCTGTATTCGTTGCATATATATTTGTACCAGAAAGTGTCCATGGTCCTGAACCAGAGAACATAGAGTCAACATAGGCTTTGGTTGTTGCATGATTACTTGCAGTAGGAGTAGCAACTCCTAGAGTTCCTGTTACATTCAATGAACCATATATTGTGTCTCCTCCAGTAACCCTAACAAAAGCACCCTCTTGACCATAATAATATTGCCACCCAGCTATTTCTCCTATTCTGATATCGTCAGTATATTGAGGTGTCCCTGATAAGGTTATTCTAATTTTACAAATACCGTTACCCCATCCAGACCTATTAACAAGCGCTATCTTATTATTAGTTGTCGTTTCATAAACAGTTGCCCAAACCAAACTTGGATCTCCACTATTACAATCATTCCAAGGAGAAGAATTATTATCATAAAATTTTTCAATTTTAACGCCAGAAACATATCTTCCATATGGGAAATTTATCGCTATACCTTCCCAATAATGCTTCATTGAATTAAATTCTATTGTACAAGTTACTGGTAAGTCAACATTATCCCATTCGGCTGGATTAGATCCATTTCCATCAAACATTTGTGCGATACTTCCTGTTCTTGGAGCCTTATCACAAGTAACTGTATATTTACTATCTGCTCTTATTAATTTATCCCCTGCAAAACCTAAAATACTTCCTGATCCCTCCCCAAATTCTCCGTCAAGAATAGTTGCATTATATATACTGTTATCAGAGACACTCAAATCTCCTCCAGCGACTTCTAATCTATATGTTGGTGATGCTGTTCCAATACCAAGATTACCTGAACTACTTATAGTCACGTCAACATCAGTTTGACCTCCTGTACCGAATTGAATCATATCATTACTAGCAATATGTAGACGATTAGCAAATCTTGAGATCCAAGCGCTGTCACCATTTCCAGAAATACTAAGAACCGTATCTCCTGAATTATATAAAGATAATTTAGCTCCTGGTGTTGTCGTTCCAATTCCCACATTGTTAGTTGTCGTAGTTAAGTAAGTATTAGTTCCACTGGTTGTCCATTTGGAGGCAGCAGTGGCAACAGCTGTATCAACATATGTCTTAGTTGTTGCATGGTTGCTTGCAGTTGGAGTTCCCACAGAAACTGTACTTGTAAAGCGGCCCGTGCCTGAGACATCTAGCTTGTAAGCTGGGGCAGTTTGTCCTATTCCAAAGTTTCCTCCCGTCCAATAAAAAACTCCTGAAGATGCATTAATTGCTCCTAATTGTGTTGGAGTGGTAGAAAAAATATTGGAATTCCAAATTTTATTAATTTCTAATTCTGATCCAGAATCCCATTTAAATCCTACTCCATACATACTAGTTTCTCCTATTATTAACATTGGCGTAGAGTTCGTATCAGCTCCATCCAATGAAATAATTGAATTTCCAGATCTTTTAACGTGAAGGATTCCACCTGGACTTGTTGTTCCAATACCTACGTTATATCCTACATTTGTTGCATATATATTTGTACCGGAAAGAGTCCATGGTCCTGAACCAGAGAACATAGAATCGACATAGGCTTTGGTAGTTGCATGGTTGCTTGCGGTTGGAGTTCCTACGGAAACTGTTCCTGTGAATCTTCCTGTGCCGGAAACGTCTAGTTTGTATCCTGGAGAAGTGGTACCAATACCGACGTTGCCAGCTGTTGTTATCCTCATTCTTTCTGTTGGTGTATAGTTACCTGCCGTACCGGATTGACTATTTGTTTCAGTAAAAAAAGTAATACTGCCAGATTGACCAATATTAATACTTGTCGGCCTAATCCAACCATTTAAAGTATACCAGTTCGTGCCATTATAAAAAGCATTCATTGACAAAATAGTGCCATATGAATCACTACTAGTAATATCATTACCGTTTTGGAACCCAAAAAGCCCAGCATAAGATCCATTACCTGTTCTTAGTCCACGATTATTAAAAGAATTAGAATAAAGAAGGTAATCATTGCCAGAATTAGCAATTTCAACTTCTAGCTTAGCAAGAGGACTTGTTGTCCCAATTCCCACATTGTTCCCTGTAGCTGTTAAGTAAGTATTGGTTCCACTGGTAGTCCATTTGGAGGCAGCACTGGAAATAGCTGTATCAACATATGATTTGTTAGTTGCGTGAGTTCCATCTGTAGGAGTGATAACAACAGGAGAAGAAGAGAAAGTCTTAATTCCTCCTAATGTTTGGTTTCCTGTGGTTCTAATTACGGTTGAATTAACAGCAATAGATCTGTTAGCAGTCAAATCACCTCCTCCGGTGATACCATCTCCAGCAGTAATACTTCTTGAGGATATAGCTACTCTTGTTCCTCCATCATAGAGTTGAGTAGCATAGAGATATCCTCCGTAATTTAGTCTGTTTGTTCCTGATGGTGAAGTGGTTCCTCCATCAAGAGCACCAGCAAGAGCAGTTGTTCCGTTGTATTTTAGATATCCTACTGAAGTGCTTCCAGCAATGACTGCACCACTAGTTACTCCAGAAGAAACTGTTGAATCAACGTATCCTTTAGTAGCAGCGTTGTTGCTGGCAGAAGGAGTAGGAACAATGACTGCACCAGTGAACCTTGCTGTACCATTAACGTCTAGTTTGTAGGCTGGTGAGGTGGTGTTGATACCGACGTTGCCATTACTTCTTAATATTGTAATAGCATTAATATCACTAGAAGCTTCTGCATCGCCAACTTCATGAACACCTATATTTAAAGCATTACTACTTCCATTGTAATGAATAAAAGCTCCTTGATAATTATTTGCTGTAAATTCTAAAAATCTAATTCTACCACTTTCAATTTGATTAGTGAGAGAGCCAGATAAAGCTATTATTGGTCCACTATCTTTATTATCACCGGAAATTATGTGAATCTTACCCATTACTGGATTAGTCGTCCCGATGCCGACATTGTTCCCTGTAGCAGTTAAGTAAGTATTAGTTCCACTGGTTGTCCATTTGGAGGCAGCACCAGAGACTGCTGTATCAACATAGGCTTTGGTGGTTGCATGAGTTGAGGCAGTAGGAGTTCCAATTCCTACTGTTCCTGAGAAAGTAGCTGACGTTCCGTTAAGGGTTCCTGTCATCGTATCTCCTGATTTTTTAACTAAAAATGGATAGTTAGTATCATACAGTTGAATTCTTCCATTCCTATATTCATATATCGGATGAGTCTGGGTTAATCTTAAAGCATTGGTACTGTAAACATGTCCTAGATAAATATATAACTTACCATTTTCTGTCGTTGGTAGTGTTTGAGTATAGAAACTTGTTAAAG
>JAQVBQ010000130.1 GCA_028690215.1 Bacteroidales bacterium
CTTTATCTGCAATAATATTCAGAATCTCCGAGTGGGGAATAAGCCCGAACAGGGCAGCTGTATTGGGAGCAAATCTTGTAATACTTGCAAATTTACTCATAGTGGCAGTTCAACTCTTCAAAGTTGCAACCGCCAAAAGTGAACCAGAGGTTGTGGAAAAAGCCATCTCGGGATTCATGCCTGTCTATATCATTTGGGGAGCAATAGTGACATTCGGATTTCCGATTCTTTTCTAACAAAGACAACTTACCAAGAGTTTTCTGGATTATACTCTGTGGCCGCTTACAAGATGATGGAGATAAGCGGAATCAGGGAAATTCTCAGCCGGAGGGAACTTGTGACTGAGGATGGACTGCCCAAAGACGGTATTTCTACATAACAAAAAAGGCAACTGCGCTAAAGCGTAGTTGCCTTTTTCGGTGGGCCCAGTTGGGCTTGAACCAACGACCCCCTGATTATGAGTCAGGTGCTACTAACCAACTGAGCTATGGGCCCGGGAACGGGACGACAAAGATAGTAATTTGCCGTCAATTTCCTATAGTCAGACTTTGATTTCTACCTCAACTCCGCTAGGAAGCTCGAGTTTCATCAAAGCGTCTACTGTCTTTGGTGTTGAACTGTAGATGTCAAGAAGACGACGGAAAGAATTCAGTTCGAATTGCTCACGTGCTTTCTTGTTAACAAAAGTGGCGCGGTTAACAGTGAAAATCTTCTTATCTGTAGGAAGTGGAATAGGACCACTAACAACAGCACCTGTAGCTTTTACAGTTTTTACAATCTTGTCGGCAGATTTGTCAACCAACATATGATCATAAGATTTCAGCTTTATTCTTATTTTTTGGCTCATTTTGTTTTATATTAACCAATTAATTTTTCTATATTATTCATCTAAATCACTGTCAGATTTTCTTCCGCTCGATCTCTCGATAACCTCTTTTGCAAGGTTGGCAGGAAGCTCAGCATAGTGAGAGAATTCCATGGTACTTGTGGCACGGCCTGATGACAATGTCCTCAAGGTTGTTACATAACCGAATTGCTCTGAAAGTGGAACCTTCGCCTTTACGATTCTTGCATTTCCCTTTGAGTCCATATTTGTAATCTGTCCCCTGCGTTTGTTAAGGTCTCCGATAACATCTCCGACGTAATCCTCCGGAGTTACGACTTCAAGAGACATGATTGGCTCCTGTATAGCAGGATTTGCTTTAGGACAAGATTTACGGAATGCCTGTCTTGCGCAGATTTCAAATGAAAGGGCATCTGAGTCTACAGGGTGGAATGAACCGTCTTTAAGGACAACCTTAAGAGATGTTACCTCATATCCGGCCAGAACACCATTTGCCATGGCAGCCTTGAATCCTTTCTCTACAGAAGGGATAAACTCCCTTGGAATGTTTCCGCCTTTAACCTCGTCAACAAATTGGAGTCCTGAGACACCCTCGTCAACCGGTCCTATTTCAAAGATAATATCCGCAAATTTACCGCGACCGCCGGACTGTTTCTTGAAGACCTCACGGTGCTGTACAGTTGAACGGATAGCCTCTTTATAGTTAACCTGAGGAGCACCCTGATTTATCTCCACGCCGAACTCTCTTTTGAGACGGTCAACGATAATCTCGAGGTGAAGTTCACCCATACCGCTTATAACTGTCTGACCGGTCTCGTGGTCAGAGCGTACAGTGAATGTAGGGTCCTCTTCAGAAAGTTTGCCAAGCGCGATTCCGAGTTTGTCAAGATCCTTCTGAGTCTTAGGTTCTACAGCAAGTCCGATAACAGGATCAGGGAATGTCATTGACTCAAGTACTATAGGATGGTTCTCAACGCAGATTGTATCACCGGTGCGAAGGTCTTTGAAACCTACAGCAGCACAGATATCACCTGCCTCAACAAAATCTATTGGATTCTGTTTGTTTGAGTGCATCTGATAAAGTCTGGCTACTCTCTCTTTTTTGCCTGAGCGAGTGTTGAGTACATATGAACCTGACTCAAGTTTTCCTGAATATGCCCTGAGGAATGCTAGACGTCCCACAAACGGGTCGGTAGCAATCTTGAATACTAATCCGCAGAATGGCTCCTTTGGATTTGATTTGCGAATCTCTTCCTTATCTGTATCAGGGTTAGTTCCGTGAACATCTCCGATATCAAGAGGTGAAGGCAGATAACGCATAATAGAGTCGAGCAGATACTGAACACCTTTATTCTTGAATGAAGATCCACAGCATGTAGGAACTACAGCCATATCAATGGTCGCTTTCCTGAGTGCCTCAATAATCTCGTCTTCTGTAATAGAATCCGGATCGTCAAAGAATTTTTCAAGAATTGAGTCATTGTATTCAGCGATAGCCTCGACCAGTTTTCCGCGCCACTCAGCAGCCTCTTCAACCATATTGGCAGGAACATCCTTGATCTGATAGTTCACGAGATCTTTGCTCTCCTGGTTGTAATAATATGCTTTATTTGATATAAGGTCAATGATTCCTTCAAATTTATCCTCAGCACCTATCGGAAGAACAATTGGAATAGCGTGTGCACCGAGCTTCTCGTTCATCTCCTCTACTACTGCAAGGAAATCTGCTCCGACACGGTCCATCTTGTTCACATAAGCTAGTTTTGGCACATGATACTTATCGGCCTGGCGCCAAACAGTCTCAGATTGAGGCTGAACGCGGCCTACAGCACAGAATGTTGCAACTGTGCCATCTAGTACACGCAATGATCTCTCAACCTCAACTGTAAAGTCAACGTGACCTGGAGTGTCGATAAGATTAATCTGGTACTGTTCGTTCCTATAGTTCCAGAAGGCTGTGGTAGCAGCAGAGGTAATTGTGATACCCCTCTCTTGCTCCTGAACCATCCAGTCCATAGTAGCGGCACCCTCATGGACTTCTCCTATTTTATGGGTCTTGCCTGTGTAATAGAGAATCCTCTCGGATGTAGTAGTCTTACCGGCATCAATATGGGCCATGATGCCAATGTTTCTCGTATATTTTAAATCTCTTGCCATCTAATTATTTTCTGGAGCTTAGAAACGGAAGTGTGCAAACGCCTTGTTAGCCTCTGCCATCTTATGCATGTCCTCTTTTCTCTTGTATGCAGCACCTTCGTTGTTGTATGCAGCCATTGTCTCAGCTGCAAGTTTTTCCGCCATAGAGTGAGCAGAACGTTTGCGTGCGTACAAGATCATGTTTTTAATAGATAATGAAACTTTTCTGTCAGGACGCACTTCTGTAGGAACCTGGAAGTTTGCACCACCTACACGGCGGCTCTTAACTTCAACCTGAGGAGTAATGTTCTCAAGCGCTTTTTTCCAGATCTCTAAAGGAGCCTTGTCAGAATCTTTCATCTTCTCGCCGATGATTTCCATTGCATCATAAAAGATGCCATAGGCGATACTCTTC
>JAQVBQ010000131.1 GCA_028690215.1 Bacteroidales bacterium
CTGTTTTTTTCAGTACACATTTACACGATGAATTACCTCGTGCCTTTGAAGACCTTCGCCGGATTCATGGGGAAATTATGGATATGATTCATGTGGTTGAAGAAGCATCCGATCTATCTACTGATGCAACCTACAAAAAAGAACTTCGCACATATGCAGATGGTTTCTTAGGAGCTTCTGATGATTTAGAAAAATGGATGATCACGTATGAAGATGCAGTTAATGCTCAGCTTGCTGATAATCATCTTGTGTATGAACGTGATTCCTATCAAACGCTTAACCGTATCCTTCAGTGGGATAAGGCGGATGTCCGTCAGCTTGCCCGCTGGATTCGGGATTTAAAGGAACTCACAGCACACATTGGTCTTACCATGCCATATCTGCTTCATGTAAGGCAGATTCCGACCGAAACCATCCCCGCTGATGTTACAACATATCCTGTCTTTGTTATGGATAGACAGGGATATTGTCTCTGTGGAATGGAGTTAGAAGAAATTCTCTACATTGATGAGGTTCGTGAAAAAATGGCTGAGGGCAAATTGAATAGATAATATGGCGAAGTATATTTGTATCTTTTGCGCGTACATTTTTGACGAAGATGTCGGCGATCCCGCTCATGGCGTTCCCCCCGGGACAAAGTATGAGAGTCTACCCGATACATGGGTATGTCCTCTTTGTTTAGTTCCTAAAAGTAAACCTGGGCTTTTCAGAAAAATTGAAGACTAACCAGATTTTTCAATCTCTTTAAAAAAAGTATTTTTATTCTGCCACAATTGACTCTGCCGGAATTTTCTTTTTCAGGATTTCTTTGATCTCTTCAATTTTGAGATCTTTGCCGATTTGACTCACTACAGGAGTGTCGAGTCGGGCAAAGCGGTAAATCCAGTCGATGATTGCATCGACCACAAGAAGTACTGCTTCTTCAGAGTTAACAGTAATAAGACTCTGACCTACTTTTGGATGCCTGCCCCGTCTCCCGCCGAATGTGATTTTGTAGGCTGTTGTTTCCGATTCCAGAAGACCATACAGGCATGATCGGATACATGTTCCACAGTTAAGGCAGTGTTCGTCTCTCATGACAATAGATCCATCGCGCACTTCGAGTGCTTCTTCCCGACAAAACTGTACACAAGTTCCACAGCCGGTACACTGACCCTCTTCACGAATCGGCTTTCTAAGGCCTGTAATACCTATTTCATTCAGTGTTTCGCTCGTACAGGCGTTGGGGCATGCGGAAATGGCAATCCGGATTTTTCCCGGCATATCTTTTCGGAAATATCTCTTGTCTATTTCTTTGGCCAGATGGAGCGAATCTATATTGGCAAGTTTACATCTATCTGTTCCCGGACATGCAGTGATATTGACTACTTCGGCACGTTCAGCCCCGATATCATGTCCGTTTGCAAGCAGTTCCTCCGCCACGGTCTCGAGTTCGCTGATTTTGATGTGAGGTATTTCAATCGTCTGGCGTGTCGTCAGATGTACATTATCGAGGTTGTATTTTTGTGCAATTTTTCCGACTGCAATGAGTTGGTCTGGGGTTACGATACCTGCAGGCAGGCGAAGACGAAGAGTACAGAAATCCCCATTTACTTCGGTGATGACCCCTCCCATCTCATATATGCGGGATTTTGTTTTCATATATGCATATTGGCTTTGGTAATTTATTAAGATGGTTTTCCAGGTATTCACATATTCATATGTAGCTCGTGAATGCGTAATCTACGTTTTGTCTGTCAGAGATATGATGTGTATTCCTGTTTTTGGATTTTTTCTCTTTCAGTTCATTGTCTTTTTGGATGACCGCATGCAGCAGCGTACAGAAAGATCTGCTCTTCCGATAATCTCAGAGCTTTATGTGCATCATCATCGTAGAATGCGCCGATTCCACAGATACCCAACTCCTCCTGTGTCCCTGCAAGGTACAGATTTTCACAAATATGGCCGGCATCAAGGAATATATCTCTGTATCCCCGGATCCCATACTTCCAGACCGTTCGATATGGTGTTGCAACAAAACAGAACAGAACCGGAGCACGCAGCACTGCCGGCTGCATCATACATGCTTTTCCAAGTGCGCTGATCGCATTTGGCCCTTCTTCAATCAATTCCAGCATATGATCTTTTGGATAATATCTCCAGATACCTATGGGAAGTCCGGAAACTTTCTGAATTGCAATATAAATATCAATTGGATGAATGGCTCCTGCCGATGGCGAACTCCTGAACATTTCAGACTCTCCGGTAATTCCTTGGGCTGCCCAGAGAAGATAAGATAGCTGTTCCTCAGTTATGGCAGATCCCGTAAACATACGAAGAGATCGGCGGTTTTGCAACGCGGTGGTCAGATCCACCGAATGATGATTTTTTAGAGGGTCTGGAAGTATGCGGGTATTCCCAGAAGGTATCGGACGTGCTGGTTCTGGTCTGCCTAACGCTGCATCAGTGGTCTTCGTGAGAGGATATTTTGTCGCTTCAATAAATATGTCTCCTGCATTCTGTTCCATACCTGAACTTGTCTGTTTAAATACAGATAAAACTGTGGATTGTGTGCCTGAAAAAAGCTATTTGCTAGTTATACTCAGTATCTCAAGTATATCTGATGGTTTTGTAGCCGTGTATTCTGTATCTGGTTTTTCCATAGTTCCATAGAGTGCATGAATAGCAAAAATCTTCAACTCTCTCGGTGGAAATACATCCCGGTCTTTCTTATCGCCGATCATTACCGCTTCTTCTGCGGAGACGTCGAGAAATTCCAGGGTTTTTTCAAAGACAAGCGGATTTGGTTTCTTAACTCCAAACGTATTCGGAGTAACCACTGCGTCGAAATATGGCATGATATGCATGGTATTCAATCGTCTCTCTGTGCCGTCAGGATCCGCATTCGAGATGATCGCAAGTTTTACCCCGTCTCTCTTCAATGTTTCCAACACATCGCTCATCCCGTCAAACATTGAAATACATGCATGCTCGAGTGTGTGATAGAGCCAGGTACATTCATTGAAATCACTATTGACCCCTTCTGCCAGATAAAGGGTAACTGCATCTTCAATCAGCGTTGGGGGATTTCTGTTCAGGGAATAAAAGTGGAGGTCGCCAAATATCCCGCAATACGCCATTAAGGCATCCGCTGCGGCGAATCGTGCTTCCCGTAAATCATGGAGGGTATTATCCATATCGAAGATTACCGCACGCGGCCAGAATCGGTTCATCCACACACCATTGGCCGGTGAAATCATTAAATCATTTGCTTGGTGTTATGGTGAAATCTATAATACATCACAATGTGAATGTATAATCATGGTAAAAGT
>JAQVBQ010000132.1 GCA_028690215.1 Bacteroidales bacterium
TATGGAAATGAACAGAAAAAGAAAAAAGACCTGCCCTTTGGGACAAGTCTGATGGAGCTGCTCTATTTGGATGTTTGGGCATATGGCGAGTTATTTGACGGTATGGGAAAGGCACTTATGGAACTGTATTCCTCCAAGGAACAGCGGTATGCGGATGAGGTGCTTGCTGCATTGGACACGATAGCCCCCCAGCACATTTACTTTGAGCTGCTTCGAGTGGAATGGCGGGACAGACTGGGACAGGCAAAGCGACAGAACTATGAAAACAGTTCCAGTCTGCTGCCCCGCAAGGAGTTGACACACATTCCTGCCACCGTCAGCACCATGCAGGAGCAGATTAAAACACTTTTTGCCCATGTGCTGGATTTGGATACCAGCCCCAAGGAGCCGGTACAGAAAAAGATGGTGCGGTACTATAACTACCGTGGAAATGACCAACTGAATACATTCCAGTTTCAGCCCCAGCCCATGAGCTTTGAGGTCATTGACCGCAAGACCTTTACCGAGGTGCTGTATCCAAAAAACATCTACGATATGATTGACTACTTTGTGCGGGAGTTCGTGAAGCAGGAACAGCCTGTGCGCATCTGCAAAAATTGCAAGCGGTATTTTGCCCTCTCCGGGCGTTCCGATGCGGAATACTGCAACCGTTCCATTGACGATAAGGGGCGTACTTGCAGGGATGTGGGGTCAATCAAGGCTTGGACAGAAAAGCGCAAGGATGATGACGTTTTCAAGGTCTACCGCCGGGAGTACAAAAAGCGCTTTGGCTGGATTAAAGCGGGAAAAATTGAGCAGGAGGAATTCTACGCATGGAGCGAAAAGGCGAGGGAAGAAAAAGCCAAGTGTGATGCCGGGGAGATTAGCTTGCAGGAATTTCAGGCATGGCTAGAAAAATGGTAACGACTTGCCTTAATAGGGATTCCCTTATAATAAAAATTGGGGGAATCTCTTTTTTTGTAGGTAGAAACATAAATTGTGTTGAGTTTTTTAATTGACAGCAATTAAAAATAATGATAACATGAATATGCTGTATGACTGACGGAAGTGGATTTAACCACAGGGAGTACAGTGTTTTGGAAGCCGACCGTCTGGGCATAATGCTTGGATTGGTGGGCCTTTTTTATTTTCTGAATGCAATTAATATCATTCAGAAAACATTTGAATCATGAGCAGAGTAGAACGTTGTGCGTAAATCATTGATTTACAGTGCCTTCTGAACGGGGAGTTGTCAGAGGGACGAAAAGCCTTTAACAGCTTACGGTACAAGGTTCGCATCCCGCTGCTGCATAAGGAGAAGCGGTGTAATGATTGTGCCTCTTGTTGTGTAGCTGTGCTGCATGACAGGAGGTGTATTTAATGTTACCACTTAGAAAATCAATTTAACACTAAACTTTCTATGTCATGTTCTATTTAAGAAAGGGGAAGTTAAATTGAAAGATTCAATTTTATATGTGCGCCGCATCACAATCTCTGCGGTATTTCTTAGCATTTCGCTTGTTTTGAAAACGACATTTTCTTTCTACATACCCATGTTTGGACAAAATGGAATGAGTGTTGGTATCTCCGGGATTTTCTCCATTATGCCATCCCTTTTATTTGGGCCTGTGTATGGAGCTGTTGTGTCCGGGCTGTCTGACTTTTTGGGTTACCTTTTGAAGCCTGTAGGAACCTATATCCCTCTTATGACACTGGTCGTAGCTGCCGGTGGATTTATTCGGGGCGTATTATGGTCTTCCCTGCGCAACAAAGATAGTAAGAAATTGAGAATTACAGTTACAATTTTTTCCGTACTTATGTTGTTATCGGGGATTTGTAATATTGTGTTTCTGGCTACCGATGGCGTTAATAGTGAATTCTACAATTATATACAAACAGAAAACATAAATACCGACCGTATGCACCTTATTAGTAAAATGCTTATTGAAAGAACCATTGGGGCAAAAGATCCATCGGGGAATCTGGAAACCTACATTACTTGGGTCACAACCGCAATGATTGGGTGCGCTATTCTCGGCATCTTGTTGTTAGTTGCTGATTTTTTCTTATCGAAAAAGCTTATTCATGATACAAGCCGGGGACAGATTCCCCAGTTGCTTATCGCTATGATCGGTTCCGGCTTGATTGTTACCACCCTTAATACCATCGTCCTGCGCGAAACAATCTTTACCGCGTGGAAGGTGCTGCCATTCGCAGTCATCTGGATTCCCCGCGTGATTGAAGAAATTCTTGGGAATACAGTCAAGGCATACTTTGTAACTGTCCTACTGGGCATTTGTAGAAAACAGAATACCCTGCAAGAGATAATAGATGGGCCATCTGTTAATCTAAAAAAGAACCCAAAAAATTCGTAAGATTGGAGTGGAGGATCATGGAATGCTATACGGTTATAAATGAAAATATACATCGATTTCCGGTGGTGATTGATTTGCCCCACAGTGGCACCTTTGTCCCCGAAGATGTTCGCAACAGACTCCTTAGTGGTGCTTGTCTGTCAAATACGGATTGGTTCTTGCCGGAACTATACGATTTTTTTCCCGCAATGGGATTCACAATCATGGTCAACCAGCTAAGTCGATATGTGGTGGATATGAATCGTTCAGCTGATAGTGCAAGGCAGGGTGACTACCGTAAAACCGTGGTCTATCAAGAGAACACTCAAGGCAGTCCCTTGTATTCTTCGCCGCTGGATGAAAATGAAATTAGCCGCCGGATAAGCCTATACTATGATCCTTACCATCAATCACTTGAAAAGTTGTTACGTCAGAAATTAAAGGTGTATCCGTCTGTTCTCCTTTTGGATTTGCACAGTTTCTTCCTTGATTTTGGCAACGGCAGCAATCAGGATATTTATTTATCCAACCGATGTGGCTTTACGTCCTCTGAACAGACCTTGCACGGACTGCATGAAAGTCTTACAGCGCAAGGCTACAGTGTTATAGATAACGCAAACTTGGGAGGACACATTATTAATCACTACCGTGAGATTTTTGGTGATCGGATTGATGCAGTGATGATGGAACTTCGCTATACAAAATATATTGATAACCGCTATTTTGGTGAGGAGGAACTAACGAAAAAAAACGAAATGATTTTCCAGTTAGCAAAGCAGAAGTTAAAGAAAGTATTTATGGATTTTTTCAAGTCTTAAATTCTATTCTTTCTTCTCTGTAATATTTAAAAGCCGACAGTTGACTACTTGATCAATTGTCGGCTTTGCTTTGATAATACTGCCATGAACTTGCTGTAAATTTTATACCATTCTTTATGCGAACATCTCATT
>JAQVBQ010000133.1 GCA_028690215.1 Bacteroidales bacterium
CCAGTTTTCTACTTGCTCTTTCCAGTATTTAGCCCGCTCTGTTTGCATCATATCCATCACCTCTGTTTTTTGCTCCAGTGTAATGGCTTCTGTCAGAACCTGGTAGATGTCATCTTTTGACGCTTACGTTGAGCTTATTGTTGCATCCCCTGACAGCAGTGACTTTGAAATATTGAGCGCCTTAATTCTATTTCTAAGGAGCGAGTGTTGAGATGTACCCTCAGAAAATTTCATTTGTGCTTTCTCGCAATTGGCGATGGTAGTAGATATTACAGCTATCGCCTTCTCTATGTCTTCTTTGCCAAATTCCATCGAGTCTACTCCTAAATCAAATTGAAGGATCTGCTTACTTTCGTGATAGCTGAGTATAGCTCGGTCTTTTTGTCTAGCTCAATTACATTTAAATAATCACTGCTAACTCAAACATTATAACCCTTTTAAAAAAATATCTGACATTCTGCAGGGAGATCAATAATGGATAGATGCGGTTATGATTTTGTCATAATGATGAAAGGGATGAAGAAGCTAGCCTTTGAGCTAGTGATGGAGAACAAAGGAACCTTTGAAGAGAGTAAAAGGCACAGTATTCGGGGGAATAAAGTAAATGATAATAATTCCTGATTTGCTTTCGAATTCTCAGGAAGTTAAGGAATAAATGATTATACATTCACCACATTCATTCATGGTGTATCCTAAATAACAATTTATCCGCTTAAGCATTAACTACACATTTCCCCAAATCAAAGATTCTGTCGCCCACATCATTCGGACAATGAGCATCTGATGAAGTAATAATATTAACGCCGTGCTTTTTCAAAGCCTGCAGTAATTTTTTATCCATTCCCAACGAAGAGGTTTTGGGGCACCTTCGAGCAACCCCGCTGTTCTGATCGGCGTACATACCATTATCTGCGAGCGCTTTTGCTAAGTTTTTATAGTAATTCAGCAAGGAGAATGATGGACTGTGACCAAATAATTTTATAGTATCAGGATGTCCAATTCCATCAAAAAGTTTGCTCTTAGCTAATGCGATAGACTCTTCAAAATATCTACGATAAATCTTATCGACATCAATACCTTCCCAATGTTCAGGTTTATGGTCAAAAGCAAAATCATCAACGAAATGCACACTACCTAGTAAAAAATCAAAACCTTTGTCTTTAGTCAGTTTTTCAATAAATTTCTCATGTTCCCTAAAGTAGCATATTTCAAGTCCAAACTTAATTTCAACAGGATATCTTTGCTTTCTTACATTCTCAATAAGTTTGAAATATTCTGCCATCTTATGCTTTCCGGCACTTCTCTTAAACCAAGCGTCAATATATTCGCTATAGGCACACACTGAAGAGTACATAGGAACAAATTCTTCAAAAATGTAACAATGTTCAAGGAGTCGTATCTCGTCTACTTGCATTTTACCTGCTTTGTCCACAAATCGATCAATCCACTCCAAAGTGTAGTCACCACGTTCGATATGAATATGCCCATCAATCATTTTAGCATCTCCTCCGCATGTAAAATAAGAATTTTTCCAATTTCAACTATATCAGAAGCCTAGATGAAATACTGACATTCCTAAACGAAAATAATGATAGAAATTCCTGATTTGTTTTCGAGAGTTAATTTTCTCAGGAAGTTAAGGAAAAGAAAGTAATTTCCCTTACAAACACAATGTGGCGTTATGCAACATTAACCCCCGTCAAGATCAGGAGGTAACCCAGATGTGACCAACAAAAAACCAAACCCGATCATCAGAAACCCCACCGCAGCCAGCAAACTTAAGTTCAGCAGCAAGCATGATGCAAGCTTCGGCACCAAGCTGACCCATCGCTCACTATCTGCTTCAGGATTTGTCAGCCAAGCTTATTTCCAAGATAATTCTGAAACAGATAATGCCGGCACGGATAGCGGTAGGCTGCTGCTAAATGAATCACAAAGAATTGCTTCAGACAATAATCCCAAACGCTATTATCAAAAACGCAGAATCCGCAAATCATACGCCGCCGCTAAACGAAAGAGTCAAAAAGAAACCACCAAAACTTCCGCGATTGCTGCCCAAAAAGCGAGTAGAAAAGCTGCCGATTACGGCGCGAAGCTGTTCAAGTATGTCGCCGCTCATAAGAAAGGCGCACTCGCTATCCTGCTGATTATCATCGCCGCACTGCTCATCATGACATTCGCCGCATCATTCACACAGCTGGCACTCGCAGGTCTCGGCGCTCTTTCGTCAGGCTCATATGCACCCGAAGATTATGTCGCAATCAGCGAAGCGGACCTTGAGATGACACGCCTGGAAGCAAACCTTGAATACGAAATAAGTAAAATTGAGCAGCTTTTACCTGGATATGACCGATATGAGTACAATCTGGCACATATTACCCATGATCCGTTCATGCTGGCAGCCTATCTGCATGCGACATCTGATGAAACCGCCGAAGAAGACCAGGCTATAAACCAGCAAAACCTATTTCAACAACTATACACACTGACATTATCCGAGAGAGAAGACGCTGGCAGCACATCTCAGCAGAGCATATCCGTGCTAAGCATCAGACTGGTTCAAACAGATTGGAATCAGATTGTTGAGAGTATGGATGCTGGCCATAGACAAGCATACGAGTATAACCGCAATCTTCTGACAAGCTATCGGCAGTTAGGATCACCATTCGACTTTGCCTGGAACAATCGGATCAGCAGTCGTTATGGTTGGAGAGTTCATCCCATTTACAGTGATCTGCGTATTCATCGCGGCCTCGATATTAGTGTACCCACCGGAACGCCTATTCAGGCTGTACATGCTGGTTTCGTGTCCCATGTCCAGCATGGTGAAACCGGTTATGGCAACTATGTCGTCATCGAAAACGCAGAAGGCTTGCGATCAGTATACGCACACTGCGACACCATCACGGTAAGCATAGGTCAATCAGTCTTACAGGGAAAAATTATCGCGACAGCAGGAAACACCGGCACCAGCACCGGCAGCCATCTGCATCTGGAAATAACCATGAACGACCAATATATCAATCCGATTTTCATTATCAAACAAGCAAATGAATAGAAAACAATGGAGGAACCAAATGAACGCAAAAATTGAGAAGATCGATCAGGAAATCGAGAAAACTGAAAAGCGCATCAAGCAGCTGCAGGACAAACTCACCGAGCTGCGGCAAAAAAGAGACGAACTGGAGAAAACCGAAATTGTCGATATGGTCAGAAGCGTATCCGCAACGCCAAAACAACTGGCCGCATTTATTGAGTCATTCAAGCA
>JAQVBQ010000045.1 GCA_028690215.1 Bacteroidales bacterium
GCAACTTTGAAGAGTTGAACTGCCACTATGAGTAAATTTGCAAGTATTACAAGATTTGCTCCCAATACAGCTGCCCTGTTCGGGCTTATTCCCCACTCGGAGATTCTGAATATTATTGCAGATAAAGCTATGCCGTTTACTATGATTGTGACAGCTGACAATAAGAATAGAACCCATATCTGAAGATTATTCTTTGAAACAGATTTATCCCCCACAACAGAAAAGAAAATCATAGCCATTACTCCAACAAGCAAGGCATTAAATACCATGAGAAAATCGCGGTCGTTGTATGGATCTTTACTAGAGTATATGATTGCCACTAAATATCCAATTAACATAATAAGGACAAGCGGGCTGAAAATCCTGGCTATGACCGGAGTGATTCTGCCCACCAGCTGCGGATTAATCTCAATAAGATATGTAGCAATTACAGGTATGGCGGATAGTGCAACAATTCCAATATAACTCATATAGAAGTCCTCTATTTTCAGACCTAAAAGAGCAAACAGACTGATTGTTACTCCACTCAATACTGCACCTGCAATTAATAAAAGTCCGGACATAATCGCCAGGTCACCATTATATTTGAGGAAGGAGAGTCGTTTCTCCGAAATATTCCTGGCACTCCCGATAAAAGCAAAGCCAAGCATTGCCCACAACAACAGCAATATATGTATGCAGGAGAGTGTGGTGACATCACTTTCAATATCAGGCAGCAGGTTTATAAATACGGCACACAATAAAAAAACCAGACCGATGATTGAGATGTTTAACCTTGAAACTTTGTTCTTCCAGGCAAAATATCCAGCCAATACAGGAAAGACAACAAATCCGATATTCCTTACATAAAAAGGCTCTTCAGCCAGACCCAGAATAGCCGGTAATTTTGATATAATTGCCGCTATCACCGAAGCGATTATTATAGCAACCAACTCTTTACCCCTCTCTTTGCTTACCTCTCTCCTTTCATCACTCAGCCTCTCGTACCAGAATCCGGCCAGGGAGTTGTTGCTCAAATCAGGATAAACTTGAAGGAACTCCTTTTTAAATTGTGCTCTGTTGCTCCTGTATAACATCTCAAGGTACCCGGCATCATTTTGATGCTCTAGTATCTCATCCTGCATGTTTGCTTTTAATTGTATATCTACTTTTTCCATAATTAATAGATTTATTTTATCATTCTAAAAAAGTACTTTGCTTTTCAAAGTTGAAAATTAAAAAAATTTAGTGTCCTCTGTTTGATTCCAGAAATTTCTCCAGTGCATCCAGATGACTTTTAAAGGCTCTTTTTCCAGCACTTGTCATAAAGTATCGTGTATTCGGTTTCTTTCCTATAAACGACTTCTCTACACCTATAAATTTCTCTTTCTCCAAAGCCTTTATATGACTTGCCAGGTTACCATCGGTAATATCCAGATAGTCCTTCAGAGAATTGAAGTCAAGCATATCATTGACCGCCAAGGCAGACATAATACCTAATCTCACCCTGCTCTCAAATGCCTTATGTAGTCCTTCTGTAGGAATCACTTCTCGTATTTTATATAAATGTAAATACCATAAACTATGTGAGCCAGCCCAAATCCGGCAGCCCAGATAAAAAGAGAGTACTCAACCAAAAATGTTGCTAAAAGACCAAGAACAATCTCAACCAGCCCCAGAAACCTCACCTCGGCAAGGGTATGTGAACCCGCAGCAAAGAGACCAATACCATAAAAAATCAATGTCAGAGGTGCGGCCAGTCCGATAAAGCCGTTCAGAAGCAGCGCAAATATCAGCACCCCACCGGTCACCATAGGTATAAACATACTTGTAAGCAGCCTCCTTGTGATAGGAGTCCAGATTTTCTCGCCCCTCTCTGTTGCTTTACGATATGAAAAATAAAATGTGACAGCAAGGGCTGAAACAAGCACTATCGTTGCCAGAAGCAGCACCTTTACAGCTAGTGGATTTAAAGGAGTTATGCCGGAAATTTGTAACTCTCCAGTTGGATTGAAATCCAAGATATAATAAGCAACAAAGGCTCCAATTAAAGCCATTACGCCAGCTGTTATGCCGGCCCAACCCGAAAGCAACCTGAATTTAGATGAGCGCTCCATCATTGAGCGGATCTCAGTTATATCCCTTATATAATCTTGTTCCTCTTTCATTGAAAGTACTTTTAATTGCAAAGTAAAAAAAGATTATACAAACTCGCAAATTAAATCGCATTTTTCTAAAATAATTTATCTATACTTTGCTTGCTGTGCTCAATATTTCACGATATGTTTTCAGGGCCCTCTCTCTTGCAAATGTATGTTCTACAATTGGCGACGGGTAATCAGGTGTGCCGTATTCGGGAATCCACCTCTTCACATAGATCATATCTTGGTCATAGCGCCGCATCTGCTCATAAGGATTGAATATCCTGAAATATGGTGCAGCATCACATCCTGATCCTGCTGCCCATTGCCAATTCCCATTATTTGAAGACAACTCGTAATCCAGAAGTTTTGAAGCAAAATAGGTCTCGC
This sequence comes from Bacteroidales bacterium, assembly GCA_028690215.1. Lineage (GTDB taxonomy): Bacteria > Bacteroidota > Bacteroidia > Bacteroidales > UBA932 > Bact-08. The sequence goes on from JAQVBQ010000045.1 coordinate 2,511, forward strand.
CTACCCGCCAATCAATCAGCAGATGTTTGGTAAGAAAGCTTGCAGCCACCATCCTCACCCTGTTATGCATAAAACCTGTCTGGTTAAGCTGACGCATACCGGCATCCACCATCGGGTAACCTGTCATTCCATTGCACCATTTCCCGAACTCCTCTTCATCATTTCGCCATCTGATGAAATCATATTTTTTCTTGAAACTTGCCTCTACCACATAAGGGTATTGTGAGATTATCATCATGAAGAACTCTCTCCAGATCAACTCGTTCAGCCAGTGATCATTTAACCTTAGTGCACCAGTGACAAGCTTGCGGATACTCAACCTCCCGAACCTCAAATATATTCCGAGATTCGAGGTCCCCTCAACAGAAGGCAGGTCTCTCGTCATATGATAGTTGCTGATTACATCCTCCCTGATCAAAGGATTTACAGCCACTGTATCGCATTGTACAAACCCGATTTCCCGGATATCCGGAAGAGAGCTTTGCTCTCTCTTATAGAGTGAGCTCAGAAAAAGCTCGCTTGGGAATTCTATCAGAGGGCTACTTTGCAATGCCGCTTTCCATGCCCTCGAATATGGGGTAAATACTGTGTAGGGGCTTCCGTCGTTTTTCACAACTTCAGATTTCTCAAAAATCACCTGATCCTTGAATGTCCGAAATGTTACTCCTTTGCTTTTCAAGAGTTCCCCCACGGATTTGTCCCGCTTTAGAGAATAGGGTTCATAGTCATGGTTAGCATATACAGAGACTATATTATACTTTTCCAGAAGCGATCTGAAAACCTCAACCGGGCTTCCATACAAGACAAGCAGTGTACTGCCCCGCTTTTCCAGCTCATCCTTCAGGTAAGTTATAGTGTTGTAAATAAAGGCAACTCTTTTATCCTGCTGCTCAGTAAGCTTATCAAGTATCTCTTTGTCGAAAATAAATATTGGCAGCACTTTTTGTCCGCCTGTAAGTGCATGATAAAGCCCACAATTATCGTCAAGCCTCAGATCCCTTCGGAACCAGAACAGCGAAATCTCCGATTTTTGTTCCATCACAGATAATTCAACAGAACAATATACAAAAATATAGACATCTGCACAACTTGCACAGATGTCTACCTCTGATTAAATTAATATGTAGGTTTAAGAATTCTGCTTATCCGGATTAGTAAGAATCTCCTGAACAATCTTTGTAACGCTCCTGAAGTCTATCTTGCCGGAACTCATCATCGGAAGGTCTCTTACAACAATAAAGTGTTTAGGAAGGGCAATATTAGGCAACTCCTCTCCCATCTTTTTCAATAACTCCGATTTGTTAACCTCTATAGTTACTGTGGCAATAATCGAAGAGCCTCTCTTCTCATCATGGACATCCACCACACAACAGGAGACACCCATCGGAAGCAGTTTCTCCAGAGTATTTTCAACTTTGACGAGGGAGACCATCTCACCACCTATTTTTACAAACCGCTTAAAACGACCTGCATGCCAAAGATAGCCATCCTCATCAAAGTATCCCATATCACCGGTATTATACCATCCGTCTGTAATTGCCTCCATTGTCAGTTCGGGATCATCATAATAACCCTTCATCACAATATCCCCTTTCACCAGAATCTTCCCGACCTCATTCACCTTACAATCCTCTCCGGTTTCAAAATTCTCTATCCGAACTTTTATACCCGGGATTACCTTTCCGGTGCTGCCCGGTCTGTTGAACTCGTGTGAGTTCACAGAGATTACCGGAGATGTTTCTGTCGCCCCATATCCCTCAAGAAGTGTTACACCATGTTTCTCCATATAACCCTCTCTGAGAGCATCGGGGCATTTATCTGCTCCTGAAACCATCACCCGTATAGAGCTGAAATCTCCCTTCTCTGATTTATGCAGATAACCCCAGAAGAAACTCGGTGTCCCCACCATTATTGTCGGCTTCTCCTCTCTGGCAATTGCACATACTGTCTGAAAATCCAAAGGATTAGAATATGTAATCATTGTCATTCCTTTGTAAAAAGGTACCCATAGATTGACTGTCAGACCAAAAACATGAAAAAAGACCAGGTTTGCAAGCATCACATCTTTTTCGGAAAAATGGATATGATTGCTAAAACTCTCTATATCTGATGATATATTTTTATGACTTAGCAGTACTGCCTTTGGATCCTTCTCGCTTCCGCTTGTAAAAAGAACGGCAGCTGTATCGTCATCACTACCGTTGTAAACCCGCTCCCTTATGACATTTGTTGGAAGCTTTGAGATCAATGCCGCCTGAAGTTTGTCAAAAATGTCTATACCTGCCATAATATCTTCCAGAAAAACCATCCCTTCGATTTTCGGGCAACCTATTTTTTCCAGAAGAGCTTTAGAGGTAATTATTGTACTGAACTTACACTTTTTCTGGGCATATCTTGCATTTGCCTCAGCCCCTGTCGAGTAATTAATCATAACAGGAATCCTACCGCTCATCAATGCTCCAAGTGTAGCCAGTGCACATCCTGCAGAGGTTGGTATCATTATGCCTAAGAAGCCGCTGTCAAATGCTTTGAATTTTTTGCTCAATATCAGAGACGCAATTAAAGCTTTAGAATAGGTAACCTTCTTGTTCAATGTTTTATCTATCACTGCCACCTTATCCGGGAATTTCTTGGCAACACCTATGAATTTTTGATGCAACTGCATATTCGAATGTTTTATTATTTGGCGGGCAAATATAAGAAAATATTTTTGTCAAATAAAACATCGGTATAATTTTGAATATTTTTTATATGCTTGTATTTCTGCTTTTTATGGTGTTTATACCTAGATTATATTATACGCAGTATATTTATAAAGCGTGGTTTTTCATATAACAACATATCCTCTGGCCATTTTTTCATAGGTTTTTAACCCTATCTTTATACTTTGAATTATTATTGAAACAGCATGAAGCATCTTAACTTTTTTCTCACAGCCGTTTTACTTCTTATTTCGGCATCTCTCCTTTCACAAACAACTAAAGAGGAGTTCCTCAAGGACCAAAGACACGCAAGCGGAATTTATCAACCTTATTTCTATGAGGCGACTAAATCAACTCCTGCACCAAAAGGTTACTCTCCTTTTTATATCAGCCATTACGGCCGTCACGGCTCCAGATGGGTACAAACACCGGATACATACACCTACCCCCAGGGAATTCTAAGCAAAGCACACAAAGACCGGATGCTTACACCTCTTGGTGAAAGCGTATATGAAAGGGTTGACGCAGCTGCAAAAGATGCATGGAACAGATATGGAGACCTTTCTCAACTTGGAGCAAAAGAGCATAGGGAGATAGCTGAGAGGATGTTTTTATCATTCCCGGAGGTTTTCTCTACAAAAAATGGGAAGGAGTGCAAAGTCTACAGCAGGTCGACTGTTGTGCCCAGGTGCATACTCAGTATGGCAGCAAATAACGAGAAGCTTAAAGAACTTAATCCTGAAATTGAATTTATAAGAGAAGCCTCTGACAGAAACCGCTATCTCAATAACAAATATACTCAGGCAAAGAAGGACTCCGTATATGCAATCCGTGACAATTTCTTAAAAAGCAACCTTGATATCAATATGTTTGTCTCAAAGCTTTTCAAAGACACAGCATATGCTGCAAAAAATATAAGTAACCCACTCTCATTTATAAGAAATATTCATCTTATTGCCACTGATATACCATGCGTTGACTCTTTGAATTTTACACTTTTCGACATATTCACCGATGACGAGCTTTTTACACTATGGCAGGGAAGTAATATGACCATATATTATGCCTGCGGACCATCAGGGGTTAACGGAAAAGTAGTTAGAGACAGCACTAAATTACTTCTTAATGATATACTGGATTGTGCCGAGAAGGCTGTCAATGGTGGAGATATCAGCGCAGATCTCAGATTTGGTCACGACTCATATACCATTCCACTTATCTCTTTTATGGAGATCAAAGGGATGAATGTAACAACCAACGACCCGGAAAAAATCTATCAGGTTTGGAGCGATTTCAAAGTGAGCCCAATGGGAGTCAATGTTCAGATTGTTTTTTACAAAAGCAATAAAAACCCGGAAATCCTGGTGAAAGTCCTCCATTGTGAAAAGGAGGTTGAAATCCCGGTTAAGAGTGATATAGCGCCATACTACAGATGGGAAGATTTCAAGGCGTATTATAAAGCTAAACTTGCAGAATGATTTTTCAGCATTCTCCCATTTGCCTGATTTGGTGTTGTTTAAAAAATAGGATTTTCTTATTTTTACACCCACGAAAAAAAATTATCTTGACCAACCATAGAGTGTGATAGAAGGAAAAGCTTATATTTACAAGATAAACTAAACTATAAAACTTCAAACTCACCCTATGGCTAAGAAAATAAGGCTCGCTTTGCATTGGCAGATTCTGATTGGCATCTGTCTCGGTATCCTGTTAGGAATTTTCGGACATGAATATACCATCTACACCAAATGGATGGGGGATCTATTTCTGAACGGCCTGAAAATGGTTGTGATTCCCCTTGTATTCAGCGCTCTGGTCATGGGTGTATCCAGTATAGGTGAAACCAAAGATCTTGGCAGGATTGCCGGTAAGACTTTTGCATATTATGTACTGACTACACTTATTGCATGTGTTATTGGACTAGTGCTTGTCAATGTATTCAAACCGGGTGTTGGTGTAGACCTCAACCTTCAGACGAAGGTTGAAAACATTGCTACCACCGAGATATCTATGATAGATCAGATTGTGGGTATTGTACCTACAAACGTGTTCAAGGCTATGGCCGACGGTAATATGTTACCGGTCATTTTCTTCGCAATCTTGTTTGGCACATTCATAACACTCTCCTCACAGAAATCCAGGGTTCTGCTGACCGATGTGTTCAACAGTGTATATGAGGTGATGATAAAAATGACTTTTCTGGTAATTCGCTTCGCGCCATTTGGCCTTTTTGGTGTAGTCTCGTCAATAATCGGTTCTCAGGCGGGTGATACTGCTGCACTGAGCGAGATGTTCGGAAGTCTTGGTATATATGCAGCTATTATTGCAGGAGGTTGTCTGATACAGGGTCTTGGAGTCCTGCCTACTATATTTGTAACCCTTACCCGAAAAAATCCCTTTAAATTTATGAACCAGATGGGTACGGCTTTACTTACTACATTCTGTACTGCGTCCTCCGCAGCCTCATTGCCTATAACCATTCCTGACATCCAGAAGAAAAGCGGCGTTTCACAAAAAATAGCTGCTTTCTGTCTGCCTCTCGGGAACACTGTAAACATGAACGGAACTGCACTATTTGAATGTGTTACTGCAATATTCGTTGCGCAAGTATATGGAATTGATCTCACTTTGGGACAACAGATTGTTGTTGTCATGACCAGTCTTCTAGCAGCCGTAGGTGCTGCCGGCATACCTTTAGCCGGTCTTGTGATGCTTGCCGTTGTCCTGAATGCAGTGGGTCTTCCTCTTGAAGGTATAGGCCTGGTACTTGTTGTCCAACAGCCACTTGACATGATCCGTTCTGCAGTCAATGTCTGGGGTGACCTAACAGGAGCAGCAATTGTAGCACACAGTGAAGGAGAAAAATTAACTATATAAATATGAAGTGCAAATTTATCTGCCCGTCATGCGGGGCAGAATACTCTACCGAAGAGCCAATCTGGCGTTGTGATTGTGGAAGTTACCTGGATCTTGATTACAATCCTGCTTTCGATATAAACAAGCTCCCTAAAGAGAAAACATTATGGAGATACAGTCAGGTTCTTCCTTTAAACATTGAATCCGCCGTATCTTTCAATGAAGGATACACACCCTTGATAAAAATGAATTTCTGGGGAATGGATGTACTGGGAAAACTGGACTTTCTTATGCCTTCAGGCTCATTCAAAGACAGAGGAGCAGCAATTATGATTAGCAAATGCAGGGAACTTGGAATAAAAGAGATAGTCGAAGACTCTTCCGGAAACTCCGCATGTGCCATTTCAGCATATTGCGCAAAAGCCGGAATTAAAGCAAACATCTATATGCCTGCCGGTAATTCAGCCGGAAAAACTGTCCAAGTAAGGGCATACGGAGCATCATTACATCTGATAGAGGGTAATAGGATAGATTGTGCAAATGCAGCACTTCAAGGGGCAACAAAAAGCTACTATGCAGCTCACGCCTGGAATCCCTATTTCCTTCACGGAACCAAGACTGTAATTTATGAGATACTCGAACAAATGGAGTGGCAAGCGCCTGACTATTTCTTTGCACCTGTCGGTAGCGGCTCTCAGATCTTAGGAGTATATCTCGGCCTGAAAGAGCTGGTCAGTGCAGGCATTATTAAGCGTATGCCTAAATTGATGGCCGTACAAAGCGAGAAGTGCTCTCCTTTAAAGGACTATGTTAATGGAATAGAGACTCCTATATCATCACACAATCCATCAATTGCTGAAGGAATAGCAATTCACAGACCAGTCAGGCTAAAACAGATTGTTGATGCAGTCATCAAAACAGGTGGTGATTTTGTCACTGTTGATGATGATACAATTATTGAGGCTCTGAAAGCTTCCGCTGCACAGGGTGTATATATCGAACCTACATCTGCAGCTGCAGTTGCCGCTTTGAAACAGTATGCAAACGACCTTCCGTCCGAAGCCAAAGTTGTTGTTGCCCTCACCGGAAACGGATTGAAGGCTTCAGCAAAAATAGATAAATTAATAAGCTAAGAGAGTTGCAGGATTAAAGCCTGCACTCTTTTATTATAAATTTGGCCAACTCTCTTCCTGCTTTTGCAAAAGACTCCTGAACCCTGTAGCCGACATCATAATCGTCACCCCAGAAGTTGTTTGCAGAGGCATTTATTATTGTAATCACAGCCACTTCGGTACCGTCACTCTTATTGATTAGGTGACAAGTCAGGTTGACAGATGCATTTTTCCTTGTAACACCGACATTGAAGCCGGGCTCAATAAAGTCTGCATTGATGACAAACATATAATTTGCATCTCCATCAAGATTAATACCCTTTTCTCCAAGATATTTGCCAAAAAGTTCATTGAATTTTGGCTCATATCTGGATGACCTGTCATTTATCCAGTTCTCATGCCATGTCTCCCCATAACCTGATCTTTTTTTATTGTACTCACTTACCTTCTTATTCACATAATCGTTCTCTGCCATCTTACCCACTTTCATGTTTTCATATGTAAATGAAGTTGCAACTACATTCTCGCCGTTGAGAACAGCGAGAGACCCTGAACGCACTTTTATACTCTGTGCTCCGGCAGTCAGACAGAGTAACAGAATAGAAAATGTAACTAACAATTTTTTCATGGTCTTAATTATTATATGTTTATACTATAAAGGTAATGAATTTATCTTCCGGTAATATCAAGTAGACCGTTGATTATTGTCAGAGGATGGGCAGGGTTGCCCGGAATATATAAATCTACCTTGTGATTTTCAAGAAAAGATCTGTCAAGTAGGTCCGAATTTTCAAATATACCACCACTTATAGCATCTGTTCCGACTAAAACCACAATCTTTGGTTCAGGAATAGCCTCGTAACAGATTTCAAGTGCCTTTGCCATATTTTTGGTTATTGGCCCTGTTATCACAACACCATCCGCATGCCTTGGTGATGCTACGAAATCTATTCCGAATCTGCTCATGTCAAACTGGACATTATTCGCGGCGTTCAGTTCCAGCTCACAACTATTGTCTCCACCGGCAGAGACTTGCCTGAGTTTCAGCGACCTCCCAAACAGAGATTTTATCTCCCTCCGGATCTCCTCTTCATCAACTGAAATCCGATCTTCATCTCCCTCCTTCACTATCAGCCTCTCTCTGATATTTGAGGCTATTCTGTAGTCCTTGGTAAACAGAACCTTTTCAGGGAACCTCAGAGAACACTCCCCACAGAAAGTACACCTCCCAAGATCGATTGATACAGGAGAGATCCCTATTGCCTTTGTCGGACAAATACCGGCAAGTATGGCTTCATCAACAGCAACCTTTGAGATTACGGGCCTTCCTCTGAAAATGCCGGGCACTTCCACTCTCCTTACATCCGGTATAAACTGTTTACCTTGATGCCACAAAATTTTCAAATGATCAAGCATAAGTGACTGTTTTTGTTCTACAAATCATGACCGCAGTATGAAAGGTTAAAGCTCTTATTACATACCGGAAAATCCGAAATCTCATTTTTCCTGACCGCCTGAGCCAAAGCCATCCAGTTATGGTGAGAAGGATCCTTAATCTTATATTTAATCAGTTTCCCATCTTTGTCAGTGAGTGCACAATGTGATATCTCCCCTCTCCACCCCTCAGTCAGAGATATTACAAAGGAGTCTGCTTCCGGGCATAACTGTATATCTGAAGGCTTTTCGAAATCCGGAATGTTATTCAGCATCTCTCTTATGTAAGCCAAAGACTGGCGTATCTCCTCTCTCCTGATCTGCACCCTTGAATAGACATCCCCGTGTCTCTTTAGCACAGGCTCATGATTAATCCTCTTTCCATACAGATTGAATGGATGCGACTCCCTGATGTCCCTCTTCAGCCCGCTTGCCCTGGCCGCCATTCCCACCGCCCCTATCTCTGACATGACATCAAGGCTTACAACACCTGTCTTCTCAAACCTTGAAAGTGCACTTGGAAGATTTGCAAGTTTTGATGACATTTCATTAAAATCAGCCTCGTATGCATTGAGCGCTTTTCGCAACCTTTCAGCCATTATGTCCGAGAATGGATAGTTTACCTTTGCCGGTCTGATAAGGCCTTTTGACAGCCTGTTCCCGCACCACTCCTGCATAAAATTCACAATAGGAGTTCTAAGCCTACCATAAACTGCACTTCCCAGTTGATACCCTATATCGCCGCATAAAGCAGAGAGGTCTCCCGTGTGGACAGCGACTCTCTCCAGCTCCATTGCCAGAGTTCTTGTAAAATCAAGGTAAGGCTTTCTCTCATATCCGCACAGGGACTCCCATAAGTTGGAAAAGGCAGAGGTATGTCCGACAACTGTATCTCCTGCAATACCCTCCGCAAGTGTAGCCTTTTCAAGTATCCCTTCTTTATGTTTCATCAGATCTTCAACACCTCTGTACTGGTATCCGAGAGATATCTCAAGATGCATTATCTGTTCACCATTACATATAAAACGGAAATGGCCGGGTTCAATAATTCCGGCATGTATTGGACCAACCCCAACCTCATGAAGCTCCTCGCTTCCCGGCTTCAAAAAAGGGTAATCCTCAATCTTCCTGTATGGTTTCAGCCAAGGATGATCTGAATATTCAACGCCTAAACTCTCATGTATCTCCCTTTCAAAGTTCTCAAAATTATGGTTTACCGCAGTAAGTGAAGGATATTCGATTTTTTGCTCAACAACAGTTGATGAAACCAGTATTTTGTGAGTCAGATCATCAGCGACACAACATATAAGGATTATTTTCTCTCCCTCTGCAAATCCGAAATAACTCACACAATGCCTGTGCGGCTGTCCCGAAAGCAATCCTGTATTCAGCTCCAGGAAATTCAGATAATCCAGTGTAGGAATATCTTTCCTGCAAACCTTTTCATTGTTGTATAGAGATATATATTCCATTTTTCACTAATTAATTATCCTGACAGCCTGTTCAATCATATCTATAAACCTTCCCGGACTATTGTATGCAAAATATACAGAAATAATAATAAGTATATATTGTAAGACAGACTCCCAAGGACTTATTTTTGGAACATTTGTCTCATCAAACGATACCGGAGGAATATAAAGAAGCCTGAATACATTTGTGGCAAATCCCCATATTATAACAGTAAGCAATACTAAAAGTATTATCAGTAGAAAAAGATGATGTGATTCAAAAAGGGATTGAAAAATCATGAATTCGCTGACAAAAAGGCCTGAAGGGGGCATAGCTGTTACAGAGAAAAAGGCTAACAGTATGAGTAGGGCTCCCGTTTTATTGTATTTAAAATAATTGCCCAAATCATAGATACTTTTACTTCCGTATACTCTGTATATCTGGTTATACTGAAGGAAAAGCGCAGGTTTTATAAGTGTATGAAGCAGTATGTGTAAAATTGAAGCATAGATACCTATACCTCCGGCTGCAAGCCCCAGCATTACAATCCCCATATGTTCAATACCTGAGTATGCAAAGAGCCGTTTTATATTTTTTACACGTGTCATATATACTGCAGCAACAAACACTGTCAATATAGCTGCAATTATTATCACGCTATTGGCCCAGCCACGATAAGGTGTGTGTGCAATTATCGCATAAGTTCTGTAGACTGATACGAAACCCACATTCATCAAAGCACTCGCCAATATAGCAGATACAGGACCCGGAGCCTTATCCTTGGCATCAATACCGGCTGTATACATCGGAACAAGTCCGAGTTTTGCGGTAAATCCTGTGAAAATAAAGAGAAAAGCCAATTTCAGCCAGAAAGGATTCAGAAGACTGTAGTTCTTAATAAGAGAGTCGTATGACATATCGTCTATTCCAGCCTGTTTCATTGCCAGACTAAGGAAGAGAATACCGACATATACCAAAGTGATGCTTATAGCGCAGATGAAAACATATTTCCATGTACCCTCAAGTGCTTTGACGCTCCTGTGATGATATATCAGCAATGAGGCACTCAGTGTGGTTATCTCAATTAAAATCCAGGTTACTGCTATATGGTTCGACAAGTATGCAGCCCCGGACGCAGACATCAGGATTGCCAATGCTCCGAAATACATTCCCCTCGATTGCGGGGTCTCACTATTCTTGTTAAGTTCGATATATCTGTAGCTATGAAACAGGACCGGTATGGAGATAATGCACAAAGCCGACAACAGCAGCACTCCGAGTGAGTCTGACTTGAAAAAGAGTGAGTGAGAAATTCCCTGATTAACGAATTCATATACACCAAAGGTGATCATCAGTATTCCATAAACTGCAACGAGCACATAGTTGACTACTCTGTTCTTGTTTAAGAACAGACCTAAAGCCAGAAGCGCCGAGCAAATAAGAAACAGGTATACCATACAATCAATCCTTTAAATTTCTTAATACATTTATATCCGGATCATTCAGGACATCTCCGATCTTGTTGAAGAACACACCCAGAATGAGTACACTGGCAAAGATGTCCAACATAACACCAAGGTTGACCAGAACAGGCATTTCATTACCTACAGCAAGAGAGAGGACAAAAACTCCATTTTCAACGACTATGTACCCTATTACATGTGTTATTATCTTTTTCCTGGATACAATCAGATAGAGGCCGGTAAACAGAGTAGAGAGAGCCACCACAAAGAATGTCTTGTCAAGGTTTATATCTTTTATAGATCCGGATAGCACAATAGTAACAAGGATTATCAAAGTCACCACCATCAGTGATGCAAAGTTCGATATATAGGGTTCCGCAACCCTTGTTATCTTATTCCTCTTTATAATGTAGCCTATAAACCAAGGAACAGCTATTGCCTTGAAGACAATTGTCTCCAGCATGATAAAAAGAAGATTTGCCGTTTTGACCTCTGTAAGTGTCAGATATGTCGCCCCAAAAAGTAAAAAGCCCTGGAAAACAAGTATATTCAGATATGTCTGCAACCTGTTGGCTATACTCATATAGAGCAGCGTCATGGCAAGCGTTATGAGGAGTATGTCTGTCATCTGATGTTCATATTAAATAAAAACTCCCTTAACCATAAGAACTCCGAAGAAAATAAGCATCGACACAGAGGTGAGGATCAAAATAAACTGCGGATTGTGAGACATCCTGAACCTTGCCATAAACGACTCTATTATACCGGCAGAGACAGCAAAACAAAATTGAACTGCAAAGAAAAGAGGAATTGAAATAGAAAGCGGAAGGGCTCCTATGAAAAAATTGGAGATAATCGCACCATACATCGCAAATTTGAGATTTGTAGTATAGAGTATCGTTCCAAGATTAAATCCACTATTGTCAAGAATCATCACCTCATGAATCATTGTCAGTTCGAGGTGTGTTTTTGGATCATCCACAGGCATTCTGCTATTCTCAATCATTGCAATCATAACAAAGACAAAAGTTGCCAAACCACCGAGCATATAAGATATGTTCTCTTCATAATGAAGAGTGCAGAACAGATCATGAAATGATGTATGACCGGTAAACAAGGCAAGAGAACCCATCAGAACAAAAAATGCAGGTTCCGCAAACAACGAAAATAGAGCCTCCCTGCTTGCCCCCATACCCTCGAAACTGCTTCCTGTATCAAGGGCGGAAATTATGACCATAAACCTACCGCACGCCAATAAGTAGGCGAACATTACAAAGTCACCGTCAAAAGATATGACTCCCGGAATACCACCATGAGGTACCATAAGTATTGCCGTCAGAACAGAAGCGATATAGATAACAGGTGATATCCTGAATATCAAAGAGGTCTCCTTGCTGAACACAGAACTCTTTTTCCACAATCTGAAGATATCCCACATAGGCTGAAAAAGACCAGGTCCCTTGCGTCCCGAACAGAGGCTCTTTGTCTTTACCACAACGCCCATAAAAAACAGGCTGGTTATTAATATGAGTATCAGACTAACCATCTATATCTTTAATAATAATTTGAAAAATTCCGAAATATGCTCAGCAATAAAAGGTATCAGAAGTATAAATCCTATAAAAAGCAATCCATAGAGTATATA